>JBNMIW010000244.1:0-3293 GCA_050873485.1 Lachnospiraceae bacterium
GATTTATATGTTTTGGTAGGTGCCGCAATATGGACACCGATTTGAATATCCCTGCGTTGCCTGATAAGTAGATGCACAGTTCGGACAAGTAACGGCAATCAGCTTAACAGCACCTGGATTGATTGGTTTATCGTCCATAAGTTCTTCTTCACGATACAAGATCTCGTCACGTACGGATTTTTTATCAAATCCATATTTGCCATTGTATTCATAAATATCAATCGTCATTCCAATCGGGTATTCGTTAGAACCTTTTGCAAATGAGGTTGGAATGACTGCCTCCCTTTCAATTCCATGATTGTCAAAGTAGTGAACTTTCACATTTTGAGGAAAACGACCATTAACAACAACGGAAGTGTTATCTACATATCCATAGATCTTAGCGGGATACCGTGTTCCCTTCTTTACAATATTGCGTTTGCCTGCAACATTGATATATACACCGACAAGAAATCCGATTCCCAGAAGTAGAAATACGCCAGGTAACAGGTACATAACAAGAGGAATGCCGGAAGTAAAAAGCATACCGATCAATACACCACCACCGATGATTGTATAGATTACCCCCATAATAGTTAATATTTTTTGAGCTGCCCCCATAGATTATTTCCTTTCTTTTTTCTCAGAGCCATAGTGAATGAAATATAATGCACATCCGATAAATACCATACCACCAAGAATGTTGCCGATTGTGACCGGAATGAAGTTGTGCATCAGACCACCCAGATCTAAGGCGGATAACTGTTCGGAAGTAATACCATATAATTCCTGCGCCTTTGCAACGTAGTCCGGATTGGTTGCTGCAAGAATGCCGGTTGGAATATAGAACATATTAGCAACAATATGCTCAAAACCGCCAATTACAAAAGCGAAGATCGGAAACCAGGTAGCAAAGATCTTACCGATTACATCCTTTGCAGATGTTGCCATCAGGATTGCCATACATACTAAGAAGTTACAAAGGATACCGGATACAATTGCTTTACCGGGTGCAATGTTTACTTTACCGAGTGCAACCTTGATCGTATAGGCACCAAGTGTACCACCGGTATAATCTAAGTTCCCGGAATAGAAGATCAATACATCAATGATCAGGGATCCAAGCAGATTTGCGAAATATACAACTACGAGATTGCGTATCAGTGCAGATACTGTGATTCGTTTATTCATAGTAGCCATAACCATCAGACAGTTACCGGTGAATAATTCGCCACCAACTAAGATGATCATCAAAAGTCCAACCGGGAAGATCACACCGGCAAGTGTTCTTGCAAGTCCCACATTTGCAATATCATGAACGGCTGTATTACTGATCGCGCCTCCGAGTGCGATAAACATACCGGCCATCATACCCAATACGATCATTCTGCCAAGTGGAAGATTTGCTTTTGTAACCGCTCCATTCATATTTGCTTCAATAATTTCTTTTGGATTATTCATTTGTCCATTCTCCTTTCAAATCTTATAAATTATACCCTTTTTTAGTAGGTGACGCAACCGGATACCCTGACATTTTATGTACAAATATTTATACAATGGCATTTGTCAATCAGGCTGTTTTATGGTATAGTAAATAAGTTGTATTGTGCTTAAAAGTGCATATACCGGAATGGAGGTTATAATATGTCAGAAAAAACCAAAGTTGTTTTAGATGCGATGGGTGGAGATCATTCACCGGGAGAAATGGTATTGGGTGCTGTGAATGCAGTCAAAGAGAAAGACAATTTATTTGTATATATAGTAGGACCATCTGATCGGATTCAGGCAGAATTAGATAAATATGAATATCCAAAGGATCAGATTGAGATTGTACATGCGTCAGACGAGATTACCTGTCATGATGCACCGGTACAGGCAATCCGTGGAAAGAAAGATTCTTCTATGGTAGTCGGTCTTCGGATGGTAAGAGAAGGAAAGGCAGATGGTTTTGTCTCTGCCGGCAATTCGGGAGCGGTGTTAGTCGGTGGACAGGTGTTGGTTGGTAAGATGAAGGGAATTGAGCGTGCTCCGCTTGCGCCAATTGTGCCAACCCTGAAAGGTGTTTCCTTATTGGTAGATTGTGGTGCCAATGTAGATGCCAAACCGAGCAATCTGGTACAGTTTGCACAGATGGGATCAATTTATATGGAGAATGCATTGAAGATTGAACGTCCGACGGTCGGCATTTTGAATATCGGAGCAGAAGAGGAAAAAGGAAATGCGTTAGTAAAAGAGACTTATCCGTTATTAAAGGAATGTAAGGGTATTAATTTTATTGGAAGTGTTGAAGCGAGAGATTTTATATATGGTGCGGCGGATATTGTGGTAACGGAAGCATTTGCGGGTAATGTAATGCTCAAAACAATCGAGGGTGTTGCCTCCGGCTTGTTCAAATTGATCAAGAATTCGATTACGGCGACACCGGTATCAACGATTGGAGCAGCTTTGGTAAAACCACAGCTTAAAAATGTCGCAAAGACATTTGATGCGACAGAATATGGTGGAGCACCATTATTGGGATTGAACGGATTGGTTGTCAAGATACATGGAAATGCCAGTCACAAAGAGGTCAAAAATGCATTATTCCAGGTCGAGATGTTCCGTTCACAGGACGTAAATGGCAAGATCAAAGAACAGTTGTTAGATGTTCAGAAAGAGGCTTAGTATGTTGTTGAATTTTGACGAAGCGGTTATTGAACAGGATATTCAATATGTATTTCAGGATAAAGCATTGATCCGGCAGGCATTTTCCCATAGTTCCTTTGTAAATGAGATGAAAACACAGGGAAATCTTAGTTATGAGCGTCTGGAGTTTTTGGGAGATGCGGTATTGGAATTGATCACAAGCGAGTTCCTCTATGAAAAGTATAAAGATATTCCGGAGGGAAAGCTTACCAAGATGAGAGCATCTATTGTTTGTGAATTTACGTTATCTTCTGTGTCGAAGATGCTTCATTTCGGAGATTATGTATTGCTTTCCAAAGGAGAGGAGCTGACCGGTGGCAGGGAACGGAATTCAATCATGTGTGATTTGTTTGAATCCGTGTTAGGTGCGATTTACTTAGATGGAGGTATGGAAGCTGCCAAGCGGTATGTGTACACTTTCTTATTGACGGATATTGAACATAAGACACTATTTTACGATGCCAAGACAACTCTTCAGGAAATGGTTCAAAAAGACGGAAAAGGTGTTGTAACGTATGAACTGATCGAGGAAAAGGGACCGGATCACAATAAGACATATGTAACAGATGCATTAGTGGATGGAAAACATTTAGCAAGAGGGGAAGGCTCCTCTAAAAAGAGTGCACAGC
>JBNMIW010000245.1:0-3290 GCA_050873485.1 Lachnospiraceae bacterium
TTCTGTAAGTTAACGGCAATGCCGCAATTTCCGCAATCCGGGATGTGATCAGATACACACTTCTCGGCTCTGCTATCTCATACATTTGTGCAAATTCAATCCGGTAATGCATCATAACCACAACCGTAACCAGCAATTCAAAAGCAACTAAGATCATAATATAACTCGTAAGATAAAGTGCGATCAACCGATACGACGTCCGGTAAAAGATATGGCAAAACAGTAGAAAGAACAGGAAATACACGCATACTCTGCCTGTGGCACTTTGTACAAAATGATCCAGCACAAAACCGATCACTCCAAATATAATCGCAAACCCGGCAATCGCTTTCCGATAATCTTCAACATTTTCTTTATCACACAATATCGCAACAAATCGCAGTAAAATGCTGACACCGGATATGTTAGCAGCCAATCCTATCACTTCATATGTATTCATTGTTATTACCATCATATCTGTCCACGCTTTCTTCCAATCGCACGTTTCACCTCTTTTGCCCTCGTTCTGGCAACCGGCAACGTTATTCCATTTGACAATGTAACAGACTGCATGGTATATGCCTTTTCATATTCAATATTTAACAACAAACCACTATCCAGCAAGACAAAATGGTCATCATAGGATAATTCCTGAAGTAACTTCTTAATTGTCTTATTCTCTGCAATCTCCCGTCCGTCTTTCAAATAATAATGCATATGTCTTTGCAGCATCTCTACATATACAATATCATGTACATTGATCTGCTCCCGTCCATCCTCTGTCTTAAGCTCCAGATATCGGTCTCTACGATGTTCCAGGATCGGAATGGCTGCTTTCAATGCAAGAAACAACTCTATATGCATCTTGGTTTTCCTGATAAATCGAAACGGCTGCACCTCAAACGTATCAAATACATAATCCGCATGTGAGGTCAAAAACACGATCAATTGCCGTTCATCCCTCTCCCGAATCTTCCTTGCCACTTCAATCCCGTTCATATCAGGCATATCGATATCTAAAAACAAAATGTCAATAACATTCCCTTTTTCAAGATACTCTATACACTCTTTCCCGGACATAAAGGTTACTGTCTGTACTTGTGCTTTGCAACGTGCCGCCGCCATTTCCAATTCTTTGCATATTTCCTTATGTAATTCAGACTCATTATCACATATCGCTAATTGATAAACCATATCTCTCCCCCGTACATATTGCAAATTGTCTATATGTATCAAATTACACTTCCAACTATAATATATGTATTATATCACTTCACGACTTCATATTCAACTATATTATACATATGTGAATTGCCATTCACCATAAAATGTACCAAAACAAAGTGATTTTTCTTGTGTTTTATCGTCATTTATACTATAATATATCCATACGGCTTTTTTCTAAGGCAATGGGGATTTGCGCCTTAGATCTGGGGGAGAAACCACCATTAGCCCATCACATGAAAGAGAGGTATTACACACATGAAATTTGGTTACTTTGATGATGCCAACAAAGAATATGTCATCACATCGCCTAGAACCCCATACCCATGGATCAACTACTTGGGCAATCAGGGATTCTTTTCATTAATTTCAAACACAGCAGGAGGTTACAGCTTCTACAAAGATGCCCGTCTTCGTAGAATTACTCGTTATCGTTATAACAACGTACCAATTGATATGGGCGGACGTTATTTCTATATCAATGACAACGGTACGATCTGGAACCCAGGCTGGTCTCCGGTTAAGACAGAGTTAGATGCCTACGAGTGCCGTCACGGTATGGGCTATACAATTATTACTGGTAAGAAGAACGATCTGAAGGCTGAGGTTACTTTCTTTGTTCCTCAGAACTACGACGGAGAAGTGCAGCAGGTAGTTCTTACCAACGAAGGTTCTTCTGAAAAATCATTCTCTTTGTTCTCATTTGAAGAGTGGTGTTTATGGGATGCACAGGATGACTGTACAAACTTCCAGAGAAACTTCAGCACCGGTCGTGTAGAGGTTGTCGGATCTACAATCTACCACAAGACAGAGTACAGAGATCGTCGTAATCATTTTGCATTCTATACAGTAAATGATACAATCGACGGATATGATACAGACCGCGATTCTTTCATCGGTCTTTACAACGGATTCCATGAGCCACAGGCAGTTCTTGCAAACAAGGCAAACGATTCCTTTGCAGACGGCTGGTCTCCGATCGCTTCTCACTTCAAGAAGATCACACTTGCTCCGGGCGAGTCTAAGACTTTAGTATTCATTCTCGGATATGTAGAGATGCCTGTAGATCAGAAGTTCGAGGCAGACGGCAAGACAATCAACAAAGAGAAAGCACTTGCCATGATCGAGAAATTTAACACAGCAGAGAAAGTTGCTGCCGGCTTAGCAGAATTAAAGGATTCTTGGAACAAGCTTCTCGGTATCCTCAACGTATCTACTCCGGATGACAAGGTTGACCGTATGGTTAATATCTGGAACCAGTATCAGTGTATGGTTACCTTTAACCTTTCACGTTCTGCTTCTTATTTCGAGTCAGGTATCGGTCGTGGAATGGGATTCCGTGATTCCAACCAGGATATTCTTGGTTTCGTTCATCAGATTCCGGATCGTGCAAGAGAAAGAATTATTGATATCGCTTCTACCCAGCTTCCGGATGGCGGATGTTATCATCAATATCAGCCACTTACAAAGAAGGGTAATTCCGATATCGGTGGAGACTTCTCCGATGATCCATTATGGATGATCCTTTCTGTATCCGCATACATCAAAGAAACCGGTGATTGGGGACTTTTGGATGAGATGGTTCCTTATGACAATGATGATGCAAAGGCAAAACCAATGCTTGATCATTTAAAGGCTTCTTTCTATAAGATCGTTAATAATTTAGGACCACACGGACTTCCTCTTGCAATGAGAGCTGACTGGAATGACTGTATCAACCTTTCATGCTACTCTGATACACCGGGAGAGAGTTTCCAGACTTACACCAACCCTAAGTTCGCTGCGGAAGGTGGCTACTCAAAGATCGCTGAGTCTGTTATGGTTGCTACATTATTTACATATACAGGTCCAAACTATGTTGCTATTTTGAAGCATTTAGGCAAAGACGACGAGGCTGCTGCTGCACAGGCAGAGATCGATAAGATGAAGAAGAACATCATGGAATCTGCATGGGACGGCGACTGGTTCTTAAGAGCTTATGATGCAAATGGCGAGAAGATGGGTTCTAAGGAATGTGAAGAAGGACAGATCTTCATCGAGCCACAGGGATTTGCTATTATGTCAGATATCGACGAAGAAGCAACAAA
>JBNMIW010000246.1:0-3287 GCA_050873485.1 Lachnospiraceae bacterium
GTCCCGGTATCTCTTCCTGAAGCAGATTCGTATCCAGATCTGCCTCTACCACAACCAATGCTTTGTCGTGTAGGATCTGTAAAAATGCCGGATGTCTTAATACTTCTTTCTCAAGACCTTTTCCATATGGCGGATCCATAAATACAACATGAAACTTTGTCTTTCCCTGAAGCATTGTCACCGCACTGATGGCAGATGTATTCATAATCTCTGCCTGGTCAATCAGATGTGTAAATATAAGATTCTCTTTTATGATCGCTGCCGCATTCCGGTTCTGTTCAACGAACCATGCTCTCGCAGCGCCTCTGCTCAATGCTTCTATTCCAATTCCGCCACTTCCGCTAAACAGATCCAGAAAATGAATATCCATCAATTCATCCTGTAACATATTAAATAACGTTTCCTTTATCCGATCTGTCGTCGGACGGGTATCCATTCCTGCCGGCGTCTTTAATTGTAATCTTCTTGCTTTTCCTGCAATTACTCTCATTTGAGAACTCCTACTCTATTTTATTAAAAAACCTAGATTTGTCAATACTTTCCGACGCATCTTCCATAATTTTTCAGTTTACATAAGATAATAGCATATAATTATATAAAAAGATAGCATTCCCTATCAATTTTTCTATTAAATTCAATAAATTTACAACTGAACAGAGGATATTGTCCGATCGTCCACAAGTGATTCGATCGGATAGTCTATACTTTCCAGATAGGAAATTGCATCATTTGCCTGTTTCAATATATCTGCATTATTATATATATCTCCTAAATGAAACAGCATATCTCCGCTTTGTCGTATTCCAAAGAAATCTCCCGGTCCTCTCAGTTTCAGATCTTCGTTTGCAATATAAAAACCATCATTCGATGCATTTAAGATAGACAAACGATCCATTGCCTCTTTTCGATCCGTCCCGGATATCATAATACAATACGATTGTGCTTCTCCTCTGCCTACCCGTCCTCTTAGCTGATGCAACTGTGCCAGTCCAAATTTTTCAGCATTTTCAATCAACATAACCGTTGCATTCGGATTATTGATTCCAACCTCTATTACAGTCGTCGAGATCAATATATCAATCTTCCGGTTTGCAAATTGATTCATAATGGTATTCTTCTCATCCGGAGTCATTTTACCGTGTATATATGAAATCCGTACGGAATCCGGAAAATATTCGCGAATCTGCTCCTGATAATCCATTACATTTTCAGCCGATACATTCTCACTTGCCTCTACCATCGGACAAATGATATACACCTGATGTCCCTGTGTGATCTGTTGATAGATGAATTTGTACGCAGTTGGTCTGTAATCTGTTCCTACCACGCAATTCTTTATCGGTTTTCGCTGTGCCGGCATATCCTTCATCACAGAAATATCCAGATCGCCATACATAATGATCGCTAATGTTCTTGGGATCGGTGTTGCACTCATAACAAGAACGTGTGGTTCCTCTCCTTTTTGGGATAATTTTTCTCTCTGTCTTACTCCAAAACGATGCTGTTCATCCGTTATCACCAACGCAAGTTTCTGATAAGTCACCTTATCCTGAATCAGTGCATGTGTTCCGACAACCACATCAATCTCGCCATCCGCTAACATCTGATATATCTTGCGTTTTTCGGACAATCTGGTCGAACCACATAATAATGCCGTACGAATCCCCCATTTTTCCAGATCATTTTCAAGACTTTCATAATGCTGCATCGCCAATACTTCTGTCGGCACCATAAATGCCGCCTGATACCCATTTTTAACCGTAGCTAATATTGCCATCATAGCAACAGCTGTCTTTCCTGAACCGACATCTCCCTGAATCAGCCGGTTCATCACCGTACTGCCCGCCATATCACTGCGAATATCTGCAATCGCATCCTTCTGCCCCTGTGTCAATTCAAAAGGCAATTCATCCATATATTGCCGAACAGCACTCCAGTCCTCGATCGGATAATGATTCAACACTTTGATCGTCTGGTTTCTAAGTGAATGCATCTCTATCAAAAACCGGAAAAATTCATCAAATACCAACCGATTTCTACAGACAAGCAGACGTTCCGTATTTTCCGGAAAATGCGTTCCGATCACCGCTTCTTTTAGGGGCATCAACTGCATTTTCTCCATTATCTCTTTCGGCATATCATCCTGCAACTGTTCAATCTCTTTCATTGCTTCTTTCACAAATTTGGTGATTGTTTTATTGCTTAATCCCTCCGTCAGAGAATATACCGGCTGTAATGATGCGATCAGATTGCGATACTGCGTCTCTGTATAATATTCCGGATGTTCCATGACAAGCTGATGATTCCGTACCGATAATACACCCACAAAAATATAAGTCTGTCCAATATGAAATACCTGTTTTAAAAAAGGAGAATTAAACCATGTTAATTTCACCGAACCAGTCATGTCCTTCGCCATGCAGGAAACAATTTTTATACTTCTCACTCTTTTAATATCAACATATGACTGTATATTAGCTCTGATTGCAACCCTCTCCCCTACTTGAGCTTCCCGAACAGAAACCGGTTCATCGTAGCGTAAATAGGTTCTGGGATAAAACAACAGTAAATCCTTAATTGTATATATATTCAATTTCCCCAACAGTGCAACTGTCTTAGGTCCTACCCCTTTGATCGTTGCAACCGAATCTGATATATTCATGTACATTTCTCCTCACAGAAAGAAAACTGTCATACCGATACTCACATTCAGTATGACAGTTTTGTCATATTCATCCACAAAATCAACTTATCCTATATGATCTTAATGGATACGAATTCCATATATTCTATTCTACGGATACAACATAATAGTAGATTGGCTGTCCACCATAATTAAACTCTACATCGCAATCCTCATATGTCTCTTCCACATATTCTTCAAACTGCTTTGCATCCTCTTCACTTACATCTGCACCATAATAAATGCTGATCAATTCAGAATCTTCATCTACCATCTTCTCAAGAAGTTCTTTGGTTGCCGTCAATACATCTGCTGCAACTGCCTGAATTCCATCATCATCAATACCCATAATATCTCCGGACTTGATCGTCTTGCCATCAATACTGGTATCTCTTACCGCATATGTTACCTGACCGGTCTTCACATTATTCATATCCTCGATCATAGAGGCGAGATTTGTCTCTCCATCTGCATTTGCATCAAATGCGATCAATGCCGCAACACCCTGCGGAGCAGTCTTGGATGGTACCACAATAATGGTCTTATCTTCTGTTAAAGACTGAGCCTGATTGGCCGCAAGGATAATATTCTTATTATTCGGTAA
>JBNMIW010000247.1:0-3284 GCA_050873485.1 Lachnospiraceae bacterium
TCCATCTTCTATCATCATCGGTGAGCAGGTTGATCCAGAGACACTTGGTGCACTGCTTGCACACTTCGAGAACAAGGTTATGTTCCAGGGATTCCTGTGGAACATCAACAGCTTCGATCAGGAAGGTGTTCAGCTTGGTAAGGTACTTGCAAAGAAGGTACTTGCACACGAGACAGATGGCGCATTGAAGGTATACAGCGATCTGTTCGAGATTTAATCATCAGACAAGCGAATCGGTGTAAAGTAACAATGCAGATATACCGATATATATAATAGAAGAAGCAATGACAGAAGCCGTCGGGCTGGGACATAGGATTCCCGGTTCGGCGGCTTTATTTTAGAAAAACTGCTGGACTAGAAGAATGAATTCCTAGTTCAGCAGTTTTAACGATAAGGCTTTTTTATGTTCGTTTGGCACAGCAAATAATCAATGCTTGTATTATAATATTTTGATAGCTTGATTAATATTTGTGTAGGAATATCGTTTTCGCCAGTTTCATATTTTGAGTATCCTGTTTGGGACATTCCGATTATTTGAGCAAGTTTTGTTTGTGATAAATCAGCATCTTCTCGTAATTCTCGTAATCGATTATTCATAAAAACCTCCTTTGAAGTATCATACTCTAACAACAAACGGCGTATTGACTATTAACCTGAAACAGGTTAGAATTATTGAAGAAATATGAAACGAAAGGGGGATAAATGAAAAATATATTTTTAAAAAGTACAGTAAAATAAAACTAAAAAGATGTAGGGAAAGAAGGGATACAATGGAAAAGGTAAAACGTGTAATAGCGGTTATTTTGACAGCGGTTATGATTGTTATTCTGCTTCCGGTAAATAGTATGTCGTCAAATGCTGCCGGCTATTCGTTTTCCGGAATAGCACATGTACAGACATATGGTAATAGGACTGGGCAATGGGATGGAAAGACGCTTACACTTGGAACTACGGGACAAGGAAAGCGTTTGGAATCAGTAACGATTAATTTTAATAATCAAACAGGATATGAAGGATCTATTATTTACCGAGTTCATCGTCAGACATATGGATGGACAGACTGGGTACATTCTGGAAATGCAGCAGGAACGGTCGGTCAGGGAAAAAGATTGGAAGCATTGCAATTAAAACTGACAGGAGAGATTGCAGAACATTACAGTATTCGGTATCGTGTACATATCCAGACATATGGGTGGAATCAAGGATGGCAATATGATGGAGCTTTGGCAGGAACAACCGGAGAGGCAAAACGATTAGAAGCTTTGGAAATTCAATTAGTGCCTAAGAATACAAATAGTCTGAATGTGGCATACCGGGTTCATCGCCAGACATACGGCTGGGAAACGAATTGGTCAACGAGTGGAACTGTGTCCGGAACAACAGGACAGGCGAAACGCTTAGAGGGAATTACACTTGCATTAACCGGGAATCCATATAGTGGAGGAATTACTTATAGAACGCATGTACAAAGTTATGGATGGATGAGCTGGGTGTCCGACGGAGCTGTATCAGGAACGTTTGGAGAAGCAAAACGTTTGGAAGCAATCCAGATAAAATTGACGGGTGAGATTGCAAATTATTATGACATTTACTATCGAGTTCATGCACAGTCATATGGATGGCTTGGCTGGGCAAAAAATGGTCAAACATCAGGAACAGAGGGACTTGCGAAAAGACTGGAAGCAATCCAAATTGTGTTAGTGAAAAAGAATGCAGGAGCACCATCTTCAACATATAATGGTGTTACGCAAACTCGTAGTCAGAGCTGTGTTTCTAAAAACGCAATTACTTCAATATATGTGTATGGGACAACGTTAACGGTTGGACAAAGTGCAACATTGCAATGTAATGTATATCCGTCAAATGCATCAAAAGAAGGATTATTGTGGGAGAGTAGTGATCCTTCTGTGGCAAGTGTTGATAGTGACGGAAGAGTAACAGCTATTGGAAAAGGAAAAACTCAAATAACGGTTACGGCGTCAAATGGAATAAAAAACAGTACAACTGTGACAGTAAAGAATCCGGAAGGCAGCATTAGCAGTATATATTTATATACGCACCATATGTATGTTGGAGAAACACATGATATGAAAAAATCTATGAGTGTTTGGCCGGAAAATGCGATAATAGATGGTCTGCAATGGAGTGTAGATAATACAGAAATTGCAACGATTGATCAGAATGGTATACTTACTGGCATTTCAGAGGGAGATGTTAAGGTTACGGTAACGGCACCAAATGGTGAAAGTGATTTTACAACAGTTACAGTAGGACTTCCGACTGGAGCGATTAGAACGATATCGTTGTATGCACCAACCAATAACTTATTTGTAGGAGATACGTATGATTTGGGATTGCATATGACAATTTCTCCTAGTTATGCAAATAAAACGAATTTGAAATGGTCAAGTGATAATGAGAGTGTGATATCTGTTGATGGTAATGGTATGGTAACTGCGAAAGCAGAAGGCACGGCGACAATAATGGTTGTTACACAGTATAATGTAAAAGCGTCTGTAAAAGTCACAGCAGTAAGATGCAGAACGGAATCTATAAAGCTCGAAGACCAGAATATGATTGCAGGAGAGTCAGTTGATCTGGAAAGCCTTATGGTTTTGAAACCGGAAAAGGCGGACAAAACAGATTTTAAATGGAATAGTGATAATGAATCTGTGGCAAAGGTAAATAACGTTGGATTTGTGCAGACTGTGAATCCGGGAACAGCAATTATAACGGTTACGGATAGTAATGGTGTAAAAGGAACAGCAACCATAACAGTTCATGATACTTCATATGTTAAAGTTGAAAATATTAGTTTATCGGATACGTTTAAAACGATGTATTCGGGAGATGCTGGCTTATTACAGGTATCATTTTCACCTAAGAATGCAACGAATAAAACCGTGATATGGGAATCCAGTGATGCATCGGTTGTTTCTGTAAATGCAGGAGTGGTAACTGCCAAAAAGACGGGAAAAGCCACAATAACTGCAAAGTCTGAAAATAACAAGGTAGCAGAATGTACGATTACGGTGAAAGACGGAATTACTCGTTTTGGAGAATCGTGGATTGTTGATGGGCAGTGGGAAATCAAAGTTAATTCTATTATAAGGCATACGACCTGTAACTCATATGATAGTAAAAAGGGTGATGTAATTATTGTGGAATACACCTATAAAAATATAGGATATGATGGCGATTTATACGTATTTTCAAATAGAATGTCAATATGTGATCAAGATGGCGAGTTAGGGTCAGCATATTCATGTACACATGATATAGCA
>JBNMIW010000248.1:0-3264 GCA_050873485.1 Lachnospiraceae bacterium
AGCTAAGATGGCGAATTATCATCATTAAACAGGAGTATCATATGAATATATATAAGAAAATGACAAGCTTATGTTTCGTAGTATGCATTATGGCGGGTTTGCTGACCGGATGTGGAGATGGAGCGGCTATGGGTAGCCGGTTTCAGGACGAGGGGAAATTATCTGTCGTAACCTCCATCTATCCAATGTATGATTTTGTGTCTAAGATTGCAGGGGAGAAAGCCGAGATCATTAATTTAGTTCCGGCGGGAACCGAACCACATGATTTTGAATTATCGACCGGAGACATGCAATTGTTAGAGCAGGCAGATATGTTTATTTATAATGGGGCGGATATGGAACCGTTTGCGGATAAGACGATCCGGGCGTTATCGAATCCAAATCTTACGGTAGTGGAAGCGGCTTCCGGGGTAGAATTACTCAAGGAGGATGGTCATAATGATCCACATACATGGTTAAGTATCGAAAATGCGATTGCAGAATGTGGCGTTATCAAGGATGCGTTGGTTCAGGCAGATGGAGAAAACGCAGATTATTACAAGAACAATTACAATGCTTATGTGGAACAATTGAAGGAATTAGATGAGACGTACAAAGAGGGATTGAAGGACATTTCAAAGGATACCATTGTTGTAGCTCATCAGGCATTTGGATATCTTTGTAAGGAATATGGTCTTAAACAGGAAGCGGTTGAGGGATTGACGGCGGATTCCGAACCGGATTCTGCCAGAATGAAAGAACTGATTGATTTCTGTAAAAAAGAGGATATTCATGTCATTTTCTTTGAGGAGCTGGTAAGTCCGAAAGTGGCACAGACGATTGCAAATGAGGCAGATGCCGAGACGATGGTGTTGAATCCGATTGAGGGGATTACAGCAGAACAGGAGAAGGAAGGAACAGACTATATCAGTCTGATGAAAGAGAATCTGAAGGCACTTCAAAAGGCATTGAAGTAGGAAAACGGATTGAACCGGGAAGGTTTTATATAGGGTACAAAAGGAGAAAAAGTATGGGTTTGGTAATGAGTGCATTAGTTGTAAATGTGTTTATCAGTCTGATCATTCCATTGATCATTCTGGTTGTATTATGGATAAAACATCCCATGGAGCGGAAAGGAATTGTATTGCTTTCGTTAGCGGGAATCCTGTCTTATATAGGGATGCAGTGGGGTTGCAAGGAACATGGTCTGTCATATCTGTTTAACCATACCGGGTTTCAACAATTTATGAATGTACATTATATTCCATATCTGTTCCTTGTTGCTTTTTTTGGAGCTGTGATGGCGTTGCTTCCGGTATTACCAGTTGCGTTTGTTTGCTGCAAACGTCAGTTATCTTACCGAAAAGTTGTGGCATGGGCAGTTGCATACAGTGCAACGGAATCGATCATGCTGGTAGGATATAAGAGTTTTATGACGATTGTGGAATATATCAGGGATAGTTCCCGGGAGATTGATGCAACGGCAGGCGAATTATTCCTGTCAGGATATGAGAGAATTCTTATGTTGGTGATTGAGACCGCAATTTTAATGGCATTGATCTATTTTATTGAACAGAAGATGACGATCCGGGGCATTGTGATCCAGTTACTATGTCATACGATTATTACATTTTTACCGGGATTCTTTATCGCATTTTCTACAACCAGTTATTATGAGGTGTTCGCCCGTTCTACTACGTTGGTATTTGTTTATATCATATTAACGGTAGCGGCAGTCTGTTCAATTGTTCTGTTACAGGCTATGAAGTATTCCATGGTGGATGCAACGGTGGATTCCAAAGAAGCGATAGAAGATTATAAGATACGCTTGCAAGTGCGCAAGGATATGAAAGCAGAGAAGAAACAAAAAAAGCTCAACAAGAAACAACACAAAGAAGAGAAGGATAAGTCAGATCTTATAGAGTCGTAAAGGAACAGAGACTGCCAGATTGTACCGGAAAAAAGACTTGAAAACATGAAATGAAAATGATAAAGTACTGTTCGAGCGGTATTCGGAAGAAACTGCATCGAATGGTAAGTGTTGTCACTATAATAAGCAATCGATTGCTTAGAAGAGAGGTGATAACATGAAAGTAGGTTTTATAGGTGCCGGAAGAGCAGGTTGCAGCCTTGGTAAGTATTTTACTACAAAGGCAGACTTGGCAGATGTTTCGGTAACCGGGTATCATAGTTTAAATATGGAAGAAGCCAGATGGGCAGCGGCATTTACCGATTCAAAGGTATTTGAACGGACAGAAGATGTAATAGCTGCAAGCGATGCCATTATTCTGTCGACTCCGGACGGAGCGATTAAGAATGTATGGAATGCAATGGACAAGAAGAATCTGACAGGCAAGATGATCTGTCATTTAAGTGGCTCCTTATCATCCGATGAATTTTCAGGAATTGATGCATATGGCGGTTATGCAGTATCAATTCATCCTATGTTTGCGTTCAGCAACAAAGATTCCGTATATCAACAATTACATAACGTATGTTTTACATTGGAAGGACATCCGTATGGAGTAAATGCCTGGCGGCAGATATTTGATGCGTTGGGAAATGGTACGGTTGTGATCGACAAATCGAAAAAGCCGAAGTATCATACAGCAGCCAGTTTGCTGAGCAATCATGTGATAGCAGTATTGGCGACCGGGTATGAACTGCTTATGGAGTGTGGATTTACCGAGCAGGAAGCTCGTACCTTTAGTGCGGCATTAGTGCGCGACAATGTGGAACATGTAATAGAAGAAGGCTGTGTGGAAGCACTGACCGGTCCGATCGAACGTGGGGATATCGGAACCGTAGAGAAGCATTTTCAGGAATTAAATGCCACACAGGCTAAACTCTACAAAGTCTGCGGCGAAAAGCTTTTAGAGATTGCAAAGAGCAAGAATCCGCAAAGGGACTATACAGAGTTAGAGAATAGATTGTGTTTGAACGAAGAAACAGAATAACGGATGAAGGAGATAATAGAAGATGAAAAACACAGTAATGACATTTAAACAGGCAAAAGAAAAAGGAGAGAAACTTTCAATGTTGACCTCCTACGATTATTCAACAGCAAAGTTAGTAGATGAGGCAGGCGTGAATTCGATATTGGTAGGAGATTCCCTTGGCAATGTAATTTTGGGATATGAAGATACAATCTCTGTGACAATGGAAGATATGATTCATCACAGTGCAGCGGTTGCAAGAGGTGCCAAGAGTGCATTGGGTGTATGTGACATGCCGTTTATGAGTTATCAGACGTCGGTATATGATGCAGGGGTAAATGCAGGAAGA
>JBNMIW010000249.1:0-3256 GCA_050873485.1 Lachnospiraceae bacterium
GACTTTACCTCATATATATGCAGATGGCTTTTCGCCCGTGTCATGGCAACATAGAACATCCTGCGTTCTTCTTCAATCTCTTCCGGTTTTACCGCCTTTTTATATGGTGTCATGTCCTCATTTGCCTCTAAGATGAACACCGACTCAAATTCCAATCCTTTCGCGCTGTGCATGGTTGTGACCGTTATGGCATCTTCCTTTTTCTTTGTATTCTGCCGCATATGTTCTTCTAACTTCTGTCTGTATTCATCCATTCCGTCAAACCAGTCACGATATGTTTTGTAGGCTTTTGCCATCTCCTGCAATTCATCTAACACACCATACAGATCATCCACATTTAAATGCCGGTATTCTGCATACTCCCGCAGATATTCATCATAACCGATTGCTTTCCGGATAAAATTCACCGCTGCAAACGGTTTTAAACTCGGTAATATCTTCAGTTCATATTCAAACTGATTGATGTTATCAATTGCCCATTGTTTCCCTTCGGCCTGTCTGCGCATTTCCTCAAAGCTGACGACTGATTCCGTCAACAGGTTTCTTGACAGGTAACGGTTTGGCTTGTTCATGATCTGCAAAAACAATGCACGATCCCGTACACCCATTGCCGCACGGATATAATTTAATACATTCTGCACGGTAAAATGATCATAGATACATGGAACCTTGTCCCTGATCCGGAACGGAATATTATACTCCATCAATTGATATACAATTCCTCTCGCCTGCACATTCGTCCGGAATATAACTGCCATTTCCGAATATGCCATTCCGTCTTTTTTATATTGCTGTATCTGTTCGATCACATGATGATTTTCTTCCTTTAAGGTATTCATATGATGTACCTGGATCGGTTCTTCATAGCCCTTTGCACTGATAATCTTTTTCCCAAACCGGATCCGGTTATGCGAGATCAATCGCACCGCTCCCTCTGTAATATTCCGGTTACAACGGTAATTCACGTCAAACAGTGTTTCCATGCCGTCCGGATAATCATCTTTAAAATGCAGCATAATATCCGGTTTGGCGCCACGAAACCCATAAATACTCTGATCATCATCGCCTACAATAAACAGATTATTCTGCGGTGCTGCCAGCATTTTGGTAATTTCGTATTGTATTTTGTTAATGTCCTGAAATTCATCTACTAAAATATATAAAAAGCGTTGTTGCAAATACTTTCGTATATCTTCCCGTTCTCTTAGCAGCTCATAACAATATACCATCATATCATCAAAATCAAGCTTGCCCATCTTTATCACTTTTGATTCGTATTCTCTGTAAATATCCCGAAATATCTCCTCACCAACGACAGACGAATAAAAATGTTCTAACGGAATCAATTCTCCTTTCATCAGACTCATTTCCCGAATCAACTCAGAAACCATCTCTTCTTCGTCTTCATATTCCAATTGTCTGTTTCTGATAATTTCCCGAATCATAGAATATTTCTGTTCTTCCAACAGAATATCTTGCGACCGATAGCCATATGCCATCTTTAAGATGCTAAAGAATACGGAATGGAAGGTTCCGAATGTACATTTGTACTCAGAACCTCCCATTAAATGATAAAACCGTTCTTCCATTTCCCGTGCACTTGCTCTTGTGAAGGTGATTACAAGAATCCGTGCCGCTGGAACCTTTGCCTGCTCAATTAAATATTTGATACGATGCACCATCGCTGTTGTCTTGCCACTTCCAGGACCTGCCAATGCAAGCATTGGTCCATTCACATGGTGAATGGCACTTAATTGTCCCTGATTAAACTCTGGCATCGTTACTCCTATCTAGGCATTTGCTACCGCTTCTGAAAGCTTTGCAATACCAATCTCCATTCTTCGCAAAGATTCCTCTTTACCAAGAATATCCATAATCTCAAATGCACCACCCGGTGTCATCTGTTTACCGGAAACCGCAGTACGCACCGGCCATAAACCGGTTCCGTTCTTAATTTCCTTTTTCTGAATATATTCCATCAATGTATCATGTAAACAATCGATTGACCAATCGTCTACATTCTTCAGGATATCATATTCCTCCTGCAAGATCTCTAAAGAGTTCTCACTGTTTGTTTTCATTTTCTTATGTGTGTACATTGCCACATCATAATCCGGTAACTCCTCAAAGAAATCAATATGGTCTTTGATATCCGGGAATATCTCGATTCTGGTCTTCACTAACTCTAAGATCTCATCAATCTTAACATCTCTTGTGATGACTTCCTTCACATATGGCATAGCCATCTCTTTGAAGCGGTCAAAATCCATCTTCTTAATATATTCCCCATTCATCCATTTGAGTTTCACCATGTCAAATACTGCCGGTGACTTTGAAATGTGATGATAATCGAATGCTTTTACCAACTCATCTAACGAAAAGATCTCCTGATTATCCTCCGGACTCCATCCAAGAAGTGCCACGAAATTCACAATTGCCTCTGACAAAAATCCCTGTTCTAACAAATCTTCATATGAAGAATGTCCGCAGCGTTTTGATAACTTCTGGTGTTCTTCATTGGTAATAGTCGGACAATGGATATAGGCAGGAACTTCCCAGCCAAATGCCTGATACAAACGATTATACTTTGGTGAAGAAGACAAATACTCCTGTCCTCGTACAACATGTGTAATTCCCATCAAATGATCATCCACTACATTTGCAAAATTGTAAGTCGGATATCCATCCGATTTGATCAGGATCATATCATCCAATTCCTTGTTCGGAACCGTGATCGTTCCATACAATTCATCCTCAAAACTTGTCTCGCCTTCTTCCGGAACATTCAGACGAATTACATAAGGCATTCCTTTCGCAAGATTTGCTTCCACTTCTTCTTTGCTTAAATGAAGACAATGCTTATCATATCTACGGATACTCTTGCCATCTACTACCTCTTCTTTTAAATTATCCAAACGCTCCTTGTCACAGAAACAATAATATGCTTCACCTTTTTCAATCAATTGTTTCGCATATTTTAAATATAAACCTTGTGCCTGGCGCTCACTCTGCACATATGGTCCCACTCCGCCATCTTTGTCAGGACCTTCATCATGGATCAGACCGGTTCCCTCTAACGTACGATAAATGATGTCTACCGCACCTTCTAACAACCGTTCCTGATCAGTATCCTCAATTCTTAATATAAAATCTCCGTTTTCATGCTTTGCTACCAAATACGCATACAATGCAGTTCTTAAATTGCCCACATGCATTCTACCGGTCGGACTTGGAGCAAATCTTGTTCTAACCTTAC
>JBNMIW010000250.1:0-3235 GCA_050873485.1 Lachnospiraceae bacterium
ATTATGTGGCGGAACACCAGCCGGAGGTTGCATTTATCAGTACAGAGAACGAAGACGGCAGAGGGTATTTCCTGATTAAGCGGATGAAATACTTAAGCCCGCGGACGAATGTGATTGCGGTCGCGAGTGAGTACCGGTATCTGAAGGAGCTGACCGCGCTGCGTGTGAGCGGTTATGTGACGGAAGGTATCACGAAGGAAACGGTGAGTGAAGAGATGGAAAATTTAAGGTATGCGGTGTGAGATACAGAATAGTATTTGATTGTAATAAGATGGAGGAACACAGGATGAGATTAACAATAAAAAAACAATTAAAGAAGGGCATTGCAGTAGTGGCATCAGCAGCGATGTTATTTACCGGGTTGGGCATGACGTCTTATGCCAAAGAGGTGGTGGTCAATCTGCCGGTATCGGAAAACCAATCCAATGATGCTGATACAGAAGAAACACATTCGAAGACAGATGCGGAACAGTTGGAGACAATGAACGAGATTGCATTGTTCAGCAATGACGCGGCTGCTTATGCGGCAAATGTGAAAAATGTAGAAAGCGATTATATGCAGTATATCTATAAAAGTGATAAAATATTTGATATCCAGGGAAAGTATAACGGAGGGTGGATATATACAACATATCAGTGGAATCAGAAATGGTATACGATAGTTACAGACTCACTGCAAAATGGAAGGGTTAGTGCGATACCAACGCTTTCGTATGGCGGACGGTTTATTACAGTGACATATAAGGTAACAGCAGTTGGGGGAGATATCGTTGATGGAAAATTTGGCGTGCATGCGGACGTCCAGATTGGAGATAATGATAATGCAACAGTTACATTGATTAAAGAAGGAAATAAAAATGTTGGATTTCAGATGATTGATGATAAAACCAGTAGCGAATCATATAATGCATGCTTTCAGCTTTATTTTGCGGGAAGTACACTGGGAGGTTCGGAAGCAAGTACTTATTGGATGGGTCATTTTGGATTTAGAGAGGAAAATCTATATAGTCAAACATCAGCCACATCTGTGTCAGGTATTGATAGTGGTATTGCTCTATCATGGCAGAACATCAACTTGAAACAGGGAGAATCCAAAGAGTACAAGATGATGCTTGGAATTGGAACAGAGAAGGATCTGCAGGAGGCTATCGGTTCAGGCACAGACTACAATCAGGAGTGCATTAAGGATCTGGAACCGGGGAATTATGCAATTACAATTACGGATGAATCTGGAAAGACATATTATTTTAATGGTGTAACCGATGCGGGAATTCCATTTAAGGGAACAGATAGTAATGGAGAAGCCTATGATTTTACAGGAAAAAAATTATCCATTGTAAAGAAGAATTCTGACGGATCGTCAAGTAGCCCGTCTGAGATCGAAGTTGCAGCACGTCCGGCAGCACCTGCGGCTGTCGATATGTCCGATGTAATGCCGTCGACAGACGAAAAACAAGTGATACTTAATCAGGCAGGCGCTGATCAGGAGTATATTCTTGTGCCAGAAGGAACAACTGTGACGGAAGCTATGTGGGAGAATGCACAGAAGGCTATTGGTTCTTCGGTTACCTTAACAACGGATGCCAGCAATGGTCAGGCAATTGATGTCACAATGAAGTATGTGATTTACACGCGCAAATATGCAACCAGTTCTGCCCCAAAATCAGATGTAACGGGACCATCTAATGTAATCGCGTTCCATAATCATAACTGGGCGTATAAAGCACAGGAAAATAAACTGAGCGTAACCTGTGCTACAACAGATCCGAATACTTGTGCTTATCACACATCTGGTGCGACACTTACATTATATGCACCTACACAAACTACTTATTCCGGAGAAGAAGTAGAGGCTTCCTATGAATACGGAGAAGCAGAAGCATGGAAGTATGTAACCGGTACAGCGGCACCAACCATCCAATATGAATATAAAGCAACAGCAGACGGCACCTATGCAAGTACAACAGAGACCAAGAATGCTGGCTATTACAGGGCAACCGCAACCTGTGGCAATCAAACAGCAAGTGTAGAGTTTGAAATCAAGAAGAAGGAAATTACATCCAATGATGTAGTACTGGATAAAGATTCCTTTACGGTTGCTACGGATGGAATAACCGCGCAGGCACCAAATATAACAGTTAAAAGTAATAATAAGAATCTTGTTCAAGGTTCAGATTATACCTTAAGCGGAGATACTTCAAAGGTATTTGCTGGAAATTACACAATAACGGTATCGGGAACAGGCAATTACACCGGAACCGTTACAAAGACGTGGAAGATTGAGAAGAACCCACAGACACTTGCAAATATGAATCCGACGATTTCCGATGCCAATATTCTTGCTACACAGGTGATTGTAGATGAATCTGTTGGCGGGGCTGGTGATGTTACATATGCAATCAGCGAGACGAATAAAGCTCCGGCAGATGGCTGGCAGTCATCGAATGTATTTTCTGGTCTTAAGCCGGAAACAACATATTATGTGTTTGTCAGATGTGCCGGAAATGAGATTTATGACCCTGCAACAAGCAATGGAACTGTATTTACTACAAAGGCAATTGCGAATGTTGATGTAGAAGGAATCGCAGAAGCGGAAGGCATTGCGAATCCAGGCATTACATATGATGGTGCGCCTGTGACAGTCGCAGATATAATCACAGGAACTCCATCTGTGACAGAGAAGCCATTTGATGTGACTTATACATACATTGATGTCGATAATAACAAAGAACTCTCATCCGCTCCGGCCAATGCAGGAACCTATAAGCTGATTGTTACTGTGAAATCAGCCAATACGACTGCGACGAAGGAGATTGCATTTAAGATTAAGGATGCTGAGCAGAGTACTATTGAAGCAGAGAAGGTTGCTGTTGAGCCAACCACGATTTATGGTAAGGGCGATGGTAAGATCACAGGACTTTCACCGGAATATGAATACAGTACAGATGGTGGAAATACATATACTACATGTGAAGGAAGCGAGCTTTCCGGTGTGAGTGGTACTGTTAAGATCCGAAGAAAAGCAAAGACAAATTATGTTGCATCTGAGCCAATCGATGTAGTGATTCCGGAAGGTAAGAAGATTAAGCTTCAGGTACCGGATATTAAGAATTGTACGATTACAGCCAGCCCAAGCGAGGTTGCATACAATGAAAGTGCGACGATTACGATTAAGCCGGATTCAGGTTATAAATTGACGGAGCCACTGACCGCGGTGATTGGCGGAGTGGAAAGA
>JBNMIW010000251.1:0-3224 GCA_050873485.1 Lachnospiraceae bacterium
AATCATAAAATCTCTTGCATAAGAAATTACAGCCGAATGTAATCTGGCAATATCACCCATCAAATAATAAAATCCATTACCTGCAACCTTTCCAGCCGCATCCAGATCAATTCCGTTGAAACGCTCCATAATCTCTGTATGATATGGAATCTCAAAGTCCGGTACTACCGGCTCACCAAATTTCTCAATCTCAACATTCTCGCTATCATCCTTACCGATCGGAACAGAAGGATCAATAATATTCGGAATTACCATCATAATCTTTGTGATACGTTCCTGAAGGTCTTTCTCCTGAGCCTCCAATGCAGCAAGTTCTTCTGAACGCTCGGTAACCAGCTTCTTGGTCTCTTCTGCTTCCTCTTTCTTGCCCTGTGCCATCAATGCACCAATCTGCTTTGAGATCTTATTTCTCTCTGCACGAAGTGCGTCTGCTTTTCCCTTTGCATCACGGCTCTTCGCATCTAATTCAATCACTTCATCTACAAGCGGAAGTTTCTCATCCTGAAACTTATTCTTAATGTTCTGTTTTACAATGTCTGGATTCTCTCGTAAAAATTTGATGTCTATCATGTCTTCTCTCCTCTTACCGGTCTTATATTTGCTAGTATTGGTAACAGACCGTGTTATTATGCGATTATCTCGTCCATGAGTATAGCACACTCTCCTATGTTTTTCCATAGGAAACATATTATCTTATTCGGAAATATCCTAGTAACCTAATACCTTGTCATATAACTGCATATACTTAAGTGCTGATTTGTCCCATGAAAAATCTTCTTTCATATCGCGTACTACCATACGATTCCACTCATCTCTATGATCGTAATATACCTCTTTTGAGTAGTTAATGATCTTCAGCATCTCGTCCGCATTATAATTCTTAAATGAGAAACCGGTTCCGGTTCCTTCATACTCATTATACGGTACAACTGTATCTTTCAATCCACCGGTCTCTCTTACGATTGGAACTGTTCCATATCGTAATGAGATCAACTGCGTCAATCCACATGGCTCAAACCGTGACGGCATCAACATGGCATCCGCTGCGGCGTACAACTTATGTGCTCTCTCTTCTGAATAGAAGATGTTAGCAGAAACACGATCAGAATACACCCACTGATAATGCTTAAACATGTTCTCATATTTAGTCTCACCGGTTCCAATCACAACAAACTGAACATATGGATCTACAATTCCTTCCATTACCCAATCGATCAGGTCAAGTCCTTTCTGATCTGTCAGTCTGGAAATAATGGCAATCATATATTTGTTCTCATCTACCGGTAATCCCAATTCCTTCTGCAATTCTGTCTTGTTCGTTGCTTTTCCCTTTTTGTAACTTCTAACATTATATTTGCGGAAGATCTTATCATCTGTATTCGGATCATATATATCATAATCAATACCATTCACAATACCACATAACTTCTGATTGTGGAACCGAAGCAGATCATCTAAGTTCTCACCATATTCCGGTGTCTGAATCTCTCCTGCATAAGTATCACTTACAGTTGTAATATAATCGGAATATACCATTCCTGCTTTCAGCATATTACCATCCTTGTAAAATTCCATCCGATCCGGTGTAAATACATAATCCGGCAGTCCGGAAATATACTTAAATGTCTTCACATCCCATACACCCTGGAACTTCAAATTATGAATTGTCATAATAGTCTTGGTTCCCCGGAAGAAATCATTATTCTCATACAACGTATGAAGATATACCGGAACCAGTCCTGCCTGCCAGTCATGGCAGTGAATTACATCCGGTTTGAAATTGATAACCGGCAGGATTGCAAGTGCTGCCTTACTGAAAAATGTGAATTTCTCAATATCAAATCGGATCGTTCCGTATGGTGCCCATCCGGAAAAATAATACTCATTATCAATAAAATAATATGTAATGCCATCTAATTCATATGTCATAATGCCTACATGGACATTCTCAAACCGCTGTCCCAAATCCATATAAAAATGATGAACATACTGAAACTTCTCGCGATATTCCCATGGAATACAAGTGTAATTCGGAATTACCACTCTCACATCATACTCATCTTTCGGAAACATCTTCGGCAGCGCACCCACAACATCTGCCAAACCACCCGTCTTAATAAACGGAACGCATTCTGACGCAACAAAAAGAATATTCTTCATACCATAACCCTCCATCGTATCGTTTACTTCTCATTCTGATATTATACCCTTTTTACCAGATTCTGTCTATCTTTGAACTCTACTTTTTCAGTTCATCAAGCGTTTTCTTATACGCCTCTCCAAACTCTCTCAAGAAGATACGCACCTCCGGCAGATCCATTGCTGTCAGTTTTTCATACGTTGCTGCTTTTGCACTTGAAAATTCCCGGTTGCCCGTTTTCTCTTCCTCAATACATTTGATATATGCGGATAACCGATCGGCAGCCTTTACTAATTTCCACAGATATTCCTCATCCTGCTGTACAAACAATAAAGAACGATATTCTTCCTGTAAATAATCCGGCAACAGCCCCAATAATTCTTCTGCCGCCTGTTTTTCTACATTTTTATATGCATCCTGTGTGTCCAGATTGTAATATTTGATCGGTGTCGGCATATCCCCGGTAATGATCTCCGTACAATCATGATACATTCCGATCAATGCTGCACGCTCTGCATTCAGATTCTTTCCACATTTCTTATTGCCGATCAGTGTCAATACATGTGCTAACATTCCTACTTCCAATGAATGTTCACTAATATTCTCCGGATAAGAATTCCGCATAAGTGCCCATCTGTTAATATATTTCATCCGGGACATCATTGCAAAAAATGAACTCCCGGCATTCTCATTCCCATATAACTGTTGATTTCTCTCTTCCATACATTCTCCTATTTCTAACAACCCGGTGTACAGCAAAGATTACACAGCAGATTTGCCAGACAAAGCTTCAGACAATAATCTCCGCCACCTACATCCGGCATCCCATACATGTTGCCGCGTGTCTGATACCAACTGCCGCCATTCTGCATCACCTGATAAAATTGCTGATACTCCATATTCCCCGGTTCCATACGCATTGCAATCTGAATATGTTCCAATGCAGTCGCCTGATTGCCAATACCTTGATTTGCGATTGCAGAAATATAATACCATCTTCCTGTTCGGTTATCAATATCCGAAAGCACCCGGATCGCTGCCGCATAATCTCCTCCACGAATATAATTCATAGCCGCCCCAAGAT
>JBNMIW010000252.1:0-3222 GCA_050873485.1 Lachnospiraceae bacterium
CTTCACTCCCGTTCCAATCGTCACCTTTTTCAATTGTTTGCAATTCCGGAACGCATCTGCACCAATCTTTTCTACCCGTTTTCCAATGACAACCGTCTGTAACTTAGAACTCCCCTTCATCGCCTTTTTCCCAATGGACGTCACATAATATGTCCGCCGGGATATCTTTATCTTATCCGGAATCTTCAAAGTCTTGATCTTCTTAGTGACACCTGTAAACATCACTTTGTTGGATGCCGTAATCTGATATATATATCGTCCAACTGTATATATTTCCCCTTTCTTCGGTGTCTTCTTATCTCCTGTTGAAGAATCTTTTTCTGTGGTAGATTCTGTATCTTTTTTTACATCTTCCGTAGTAGCTGAAGAATCCTTATCTTCTTCCGTGGTAGTCGACGAATCCTTATCTTCTTCCTTACGCACAGAATAGGTAGTATAATGCACATATGGGAACTGCTGTATGTATTTCTCTACGTTACTTCCCTCTGCTACATAAACCATGATCCAATCAATATTGGTTAGATTCTCAATTCCCATTTCACTGATATCGGATATTTCTTCCGGTATCACCAGGTCAAATGTACTATCTTCCGTTGCCACATCTTGAAATGCATTCTTCCGGATCTGTTTCACATTGCGACCAATCGTTCCTTTTTGGGCATTACTGCATTCAGCAAACGCATTATCCGCAATACCGGTCACCTGATAGGATATCTCATTTATTGTCACAATATCTGGGATCGTATATTCTTCCGCATCCTTCACAATCGGTTTATCATATTCCACCGCTGGCTGCTCTCCCTGTGAAAGCACTTTTACCCAACAACCTTCATCCTCTAAAATATATCCGACAACCCATGCAACCTGATTGGCCGGTCGTTCATATGTAAGCCACCAATCCGCATAACTGCTCGGAAATACATATATTACCGGCACTTTATTCCTTGCAGATCCGAAACAATTGTCTCCTATACTGCTAAGGCTTTGCGGAAGTTCTACTTTTGACAGATTATCACACTCATCAAATGCGGATCCTCCGATACTCTTTACACCTTCCGGTATTACAATCTCTTTCAATTTTCTACACTTCAAAAACGCACTCTCACTGATTGCAGTGATATCATCCGGTAATTCAATGCTTTCCAGACTAATACAATACCAAAACGCAGACGCCCCTATACTCTGCAGTTGCTCCGGCAATTTAACTGATTGCAGATCATAGCATAATGCAAATACTTTGGCATTTATCGTGGTTATATGATCCGGCATTGTCACACTCTTCAATTTTCCACAACCATAAAACGCAGCTTCTCCAATGTCAGTAACAGAATCCGGTAATTCAATCGAGGTCAAGCCATCGCAATTGGAAAATGCGAATCCTCCGATACTTGTTACTCCTTCCAAATTAATAGAGGTCAGTCCATCGCAATTGGAAAATGCGGATTCTCCGATACTTGTTACTCCTTTCAAATTAATTGAGGTCAGTCCTTCACAACTGGAAAATGCAGATTTTCCAATACTTGTCACATTCTCCGGCAGTTCGATCGTTGTCAGACTTTTACATTGGTAAAACATCTGCTTCGGTATCTCTGTAAGATCCTTCGGCAATTCAACAGATGTTAAACTACTACATTGATAAAACACACCCTCGTCAACCTTCGTCACATGCTCAAAACCCGGCAGCTTTTGCAAACTCGAACATCCCATAAATACACCGTTGCCAACTTTCGTAACTTTATCAGGCAAACAAATATCCGTTAAACTTTCGCATTGGTTAAAAGCATAATTTTCTACCCTTAACAGGGAGTCCGGCAATGTCACCTTCTGTAAATGCTTGCATCCTAGAAATGCAGATGATCGAATATCAGTTACTCCATTTGGTATGACAACTTCTGTCAGACTGCTACACCCCGAAAACGCATACGAATATATCTTGGTTATTCCATCCGGTATTGTAATACTCTGCAAATTACTACATCCCTTAAAGGCCGAATCACCTATAAGATCTAGCTCTTCCGGTATTGTAATACTCTGCAAATTACTGCATCCCTCAAAGGCTGAAGCACCTATACCTTCTATCCCTTTCGGTATATTAACCGTTTCTATACCCTTATTCTCCTTAAATGAAGACACCCCTACGCTCCTTACTCTTTGTCCGTCCAAAGTACCGGGAATCTGAACATTCTTCTCTGTTCCATTATATTTTGTAATTTCAACAGAATCCAAACCCTCCATCCAAAGGTACTCATAATCGCCGGATGTTTTCGTTACTATTTGTATTTTTCCCTCTGCCTTTACGATCATTGCATCTGTACACACCATTCCTGTCAACAGGCACAAAAACATCATCATTCTTCTTATGTATCTCATTTTACTCCCTCTCCTGTTATCTATCTTTTTGTCTCAAATTCATATTATTTTGCTGCATTCAATAACTTTTTATACTTTGGCACGCTTTTCTTCAGTGCCGTGATCTTCACCTTGCGCGGCACTCCCCTTATCGCCCTTTTCCCAATCTTTTTCACTTTGGATCCCTGAAAGATTACTCTTTTCAATTTCTTATCGTTCTCAAACGCACCGCTTCCGATCGTTTTCACTCCTGTTCCGATCGTCACCTTTTTCAATTGTTTGCAATTCCGGAACGCATCTGTACCAATCTGTTCTACCCGTTTTCCAATGACAACCGTCTGTAACTTGGTGCTCCCTTTCATCGCCATTTTCCCAATGGATGTCACATAATATGTACGCCGGGATATCTTTACCTTATCCGGAATCTTCAAAGTCCTGATCTTCTTAGTGACACCTGTAAACATTACTTTGTTGGATGCTGTAATCTGATATATATATCGTCCAACTGTATATATTTCCCCTTTCTTTGGTGTCTTCTTACCTCCGGTTGGTGAATCCTTCTCTGATGTCTTCTCATCTTCGGTCGATGAATCTTTCTCTGTATATTCTGTGGTAGTTTCCGTATCTTTGCTTACATCTTCCGTAGTGGTCGAAGAATCCTTCCCTTCTTCCGTAGTAGTTGAAGAATCTTTATCCTCCTCCTTATGCAGATTATAGACAGTATAATGCACATACGGAAACTTCTGTATGTATTTCTCTGCATTACTTTCGTCTGCTACATAAACCATGATCCATTCAATATTGGTTAGATTCTCAATTCCCATATCGCTGATATCGGATATTTCTTCCGGTCTCACCAGGTCAAATGTACTA
>JBNMIW010000253.1:0-3207 GCA_050873485.1 Lachnospiraceae bacterium
ATATAATGATTATCTTACGTTGTGTAATCAGTATCGTGTGGCAGAGATAGCGTTTCCGAGAATGGAACATTTTAATGCATTGGAATTGCAGCACAAAGCGGAACCGTGGGAGGTTAGTAACAGTGTCAGTATTGCGAAGACATATATGGCAGACTATCTGCAGTTGATGAGCCGGGATGATGGAATGACGATAGGTGTGATCATGGAAACATCGGCGCAGATGAGACGTTTTGCACAGGGTATTGTAGAAATGGAAGGATATCTGGCTTACCACAAGGATATCATGCTGGCGCGGGGACAGAATTGTCTGTTCAAGTTATTCTTTGAATTGGCAGGAAAAGCATTAGAGCAGGAGAAAGACATTTCTTCTATATTAAAGGATATGAATCTGATGTTGAAAGTTGCGGCGAAGTTACATCTATACGATGAACAGATTCTTTCTTATTATAGAGAGATTTGCGATATGTTAGAGCATCGAATGAATACGGGAGCACATTCTCTTGGGGAATTGGAGGATGAACCGGTCGAGGAGATTGACATTCGGCATGCGGATGGTATCGGCATAATATTGGATTATGCGGGATATGCGGGAACAGAGAAAGATGAGGTGCGCGCATTATTGATGGAATATCATGATCTTCCGGATATGGGTTCTATGGAAGAACATGCATATAAGCTTAGAAAGAAAGTTAGTTCAATATTCTATGATATTTATTATAGAGTGTTTATTCGTTCTGTACAGGCCGGAGGTAATTTGAATCCGGTGATCCGGATGTTTTTAAATTTTGGGTTTGTGGATACAATGTTTACGGGAGAGGAAAATGCTGCATCCCTATATGAGTTGTCAGCACATTTAGACGTATGTGCGTCGGAACATGTTTATACAATTTATCGCTGGCTGCGTTGTGTGTATGATGGAAGTAAGCCAACGTCGAAGAATGAACTGGATATGGATTATGCAGAGTATCTGGCAGATCAGAAGAAGAATGGCAACATGACGGCGGAACAGGTAAAAGAAGCATTGGAAGATGCGGAACAGCGCGTAGAATATGAGATTCACAACATGTTTAAAACGGTGAATAAGATTACTTATGGCAGAGTTACAACATTTTGTCCGGTTCTCTGCGAAAAAGATTTGATCTATTCAATGGAGAAGATGCTGGTAACAGCAGAGAAGATTGAAAATGCAATGAATGAGATTCGTAAGATTGATTATTCAGTCTTTTATCGCGAAGTGATGTTTTCAGATCCGGAGAAAGGAATCAATTGTGAGAAGATCATGCAGGAAGTGCTGCCGGATGTTATTCTATTACCGAATGTGGGTACAAGGGGCATTATGTGGCAGGAGACCTCAAGCAAACGGAGTAATACACCGGGGCGGTTTATGTTCCCGATGTTTACGACTGCGGAATTGAGAGATCTTGTAATTGCAGTGGTTGGATCGTTCCGATGGGAGATCTGCCGAAAAGTACAGGGGGTTCATTGGAATGATGTCCGTGAAAAGTCACTGACTGCGGAATATTGTACTTATATGCAGTTTTATAAGAAGAATCGGGATCTGTCTGCTGATGCAAAAGAGAAAGTGAAGAGTATGCTTACAAGGGCGAAGAATAATTACAGAGAGGTATTTGTACGGGATTATATAAGCTGGATCTTGTTTGAATCAAAGGGAAGCTTTCGCCTGAATAAGGTTGCGAGGGATATTCTGGTTCGATATTGTCCGTTTGCAAAAGCAATCAGAACAGAATTAATGTCGAATCCGATCTATCAAAGTTCCATGAATCGTTTTGAGGCGGAGAATGCACAGAAATTACAAAAATGTCAGATACTGTATAACAAATATGAAAAAGAGGGCGGCGTGATCACACCGGAATTAAAAGAAAATCTGTTGTTTTATCAGATGTAGGATGTGGAGGATATAGATATGTTGGAGTCATCGGAATATGAATTGATCAAAAGAGTATTGCAGCAGTTACCGGATAAAGTTGTGTTGAGCAACCGGAAGGACAAAGCATATGCATATAAGAAAACGGTGATTCGTAAAATGATCGTACGAATGCACCCGGTCTATCAGATTGAAAGATTCACAGATAAGCAGGTGTTTCATGAGAATATTCCACTAGATGATCTGGAACGGCAGGTTGTACAATGGTTTCCGGATGTATATACGCAGATGAATGTGTTTGAACAACAAAAACAAAGCGACTTTAAAGTGACTAAGAAAGGCAAATTACTGACAAATCACAGAGAAACGACGAAGTTATCGAAAGCGGACAACAGCGAAAAGAATACCCGGTCTTTGATTGTTTCTGAAGGAGAATATCTGTCGGGGCATAATCGCAGAAAACGGTATATACTTGAAGAAGGAACAGTGATTCCTCCTCTTGTCGATCTGGGGATCTTTACAAAAGAGGGGAAGATTGTACGGAGCATGTATGATAAGTACAAGCAGATCAATCGTTTTTTGGAGATGGTGGAGGATGTAGTTAAGGAATATCCGAATAAAGAGCATATGCATATCATAGATTTTGGCTGTGGCAAATCCTATCTGACATTTACCTTATATTACTACCTGACGGAGTGTAAGGGATACCAGGTGCATATGACGGGGTTGGATCTGAAAGAAGATGTGATTCGTAAATGCAACGAGACGGCAAGGAAATATCACTATGATAATCTGCATTTTGAATTAGGAGATATCAATGGCTATCAGACAACAGAACCGGTAGATATGGTGGTGACATTACATGCCTGTGATACCGCTACGGATTATGCACTTTATAATGCTGTTTGCTGGAATGCGGGAATTATATTGTCCGTACCTTGCTGCCAGAAAGAAGTCAATGCGCAGATCAGAAGTGATGAGCTGTCATTGTTTACGAAATATGGGATTGTAAAAGAAAGAATGTCTGCACTGATGACGGATGCAATTCGTGCTAATGTTCTGGAATATTGTGGGTATAAAGCACAAATGTTGGAGTTTGTAGATTTTGCAAGTTCTCCTAAGAATATATTGATCCGGGCAGTAAAGGGAAATGTATCAGTAACAAAGCGGGAAAAAGCGCGAGCGGAAGTAGAACGCGTATTGCGGGAATTTCATGTTCGACAAACACTGGCGGAGCTATTGTTAAAAGAGGATTAGGGTTATAACGTAACATATAACGGAATGAATGGGTGGATAAGCAGGAATGTATTGGAATACGAAGA
>JBNMIW010000254.1:0-3204 GCA_050873485.1 Lachnospiraceae bacterium
CATGAGTGAGATCCACAGCATCCTTCAGCGTATGGGTGAGCTTGCTACAAAGGCAGCCAACGATGTAAACGCATCTGTAGATCGTAAGGCAATCCAGGATGAGATCGGCGAGCTCGCTAAGGAGATCGATTCTATCTCTACAAAGGCTGCATTCAACGGCACAAAGCTTTTGAATGGTGACTTCTCTGAGAAGCAGCTTCAGGTTGGTGCCGTTAAGGGCGAGAACATGGAGATCACAATCAAGAAGATGAGTGCTTCTAAGCTCTTCGGTGTAACAGGATCTACAATCGCAGGTCTTAAGACTTCTGCAGGTCTTACAACATCTGTTGCTGGATCATCAGGTGTATCTCACATGAACATGTTTACACACAGTGGTGCTTCCGCAGCTATGGCTCTTATCACTTCAGCTATTAAGACAGTATCTGCAGCAAGATCTGAGCTTGGTGCTAAGCAGAACAGACTTGAGTACACAATCGATAACCTCGAGAACTACTCAGAGAACCTGACATCTGCAGAATCACAGATTCGTGATACTGATATGGCTACAGAGATGACCAACTACACGAAGAATAATATTCTTCAGCAGGCTGCACAGTCTATGTTGGCTCAGGCAAATCAGTCTACACAAGGTGTACTTTCATTACTTCAGTAATTTCATATTATTGAACAAATTATTGGCTGGCTCGCTTGCGAGTCAGCCATATTTTGTATAAGGAGGTTTTTATGGAACAGGGATTAATACAAGATACAAAGGAAACATTGCTTACGATCGCAGATACCCTATATCAGGGACGTGTATCCGATGGAATAGCTGCGATGAATGGTGTGATTCCAAACTTATCGTTAATTGCTTCGGGTATCCGGGATGAGGCATTGCAGCAGCGGTTGATCGCAGATGCATTGACACCGATTCTTTCAGCGATGGAGGAAGAGGATGGAACCTTGATGGCAGATCTTATAACATATGAACTTGTGGAGATACTTGATTTATTATAAAATGTAGTTAGAGTTTCGGTATAGAGAGGTACGCGATGAAAACCATATATGAGAACAACCTAAATACATTAGAACAATATCATAAGACGCTTTGGGAGGCGTTCTCCCGGGATAGCAGTCTGGAAGGAAATGAGTTTGCTTTTGCCGCACAGGCAAAAAATGGAGAATGGATTGTCGGCTGTCATACGAAGGGCAAAGACAATTATTTGAATTCCACTTATAACCCTGCCAGAGAGGCAGAAAAACTTATGTCAGAATATGCTGCTATGTCGGAGAATGCCTTTTTGTGTATGTTTGGACTTGCAAACGGAAGCTTTGCCAGAACGTATCTCAGAGAAAATGGGGAAGGTGTTGCAATCTATGTTTATGAACCGAGCAAGGAAGTATTCTATGCGGTTATGCAGAATATTGATATAACGGAGCTTTTGGCAGATAAGCGATTCCACATAGTCGTAGAACCATATAATGCAGATGATTTTTCAGAGTTTTTGCTTGATTATATCAGTGAGGTCAATGAGTTTACGAATCGTTATATGGCGATACCGATATATCAAAAAGTATTTCCGGAATCTTACGATTATTACAGACAGGTAATCCGGGATAAATATGAGTATTACCGGATACAGACGAACACTTTGATTAAAGTGGGAAGGGAAATCGGACTTGCAAGTGTGCGCAATATGAAGTTCCTGCCGAATTGTCGAAGTGGCGCGGATTATAAAAACTATTTCCCAAAGGATATTCCTGCGATTATTGTGGCTGCGGGACCATCGTTAAAAAAGAATGTTGATTTATTAAAAAAAGTAAAGGGAAAAGCAGTTACAATCGTTGTTGACTCGGCAATCAATACAGTCATGGCACATGGAATTGTTCCGGATTTTGCCATCACCGTGGATACAAACAAAGAACTCAAGAACTTTACGTCTGAGGGGGTATCGGATGTTTTTCTGCTTGCAGATGCAACAGCGAATACGGTAGCTTTGGATATGGTAAAGTCAAAGAATCTGGTATTTTATTCGTCTGATTCTGCGACGTGGCGGAGGATGTTTCAGGAGGAAGGAACCTCGATTACGGAAGTGTTTGCGGGCGGTTCTGTTGCGTTGGATGCGATGGCGCTGGCAAAAGAGTGGGGATTTAAACGAATCATTATGATTGGGCAAGATCTTGCAATGACGGGAAACAAGCAGTATGCAGACGGGGAGAATCTGAATCAGAACACAGCGTTCAACAGTCCGACCTTATATGTGAAAGACATCTATGGGAATGATGTACTGACAAAGAAAGATTATTATACATTTATTCGCAGTATTGAAGATCTGGCATATCGGAATCCGGATATAGATTTTATAGACGCGACAGAGGGCGGTGCGTTTAAGAAGCACACACGGATTATGACTTTGCAGGAAGCGATTGATACTTATTGTATTGCCGAATATGATGTGACAGGTATGATTGAAGCTGTGCCACGCTTATTCGTAGAAAATGGAAAGAAAAAGGTTTTGAATAATCTTTCGTTGATGCGGGAACATGTCCGGACACTTACAGAAAAAATGAAAGTAGGTGCCAGAGACAGTGCGTTGGCGGCTCATATGCTTGAAACCGGTGCATTTGATAAAGAGGAATTAAAGAGAATCAATGAACGCAATCGGGAATTAGATGCCTATTATGCGGATATGGAAGAGCATATTCTTGTGAAGAAGGTTTCTGCACAGGCGAATTATGATTTTGGTAAAGAGGTATATCAGACGTTGGATGATGATATACAGGAATCGATTCGACTGTACAAAAACAGTGCAAAATTATATCAGGGAATTGCTGACAGTACGGATTGCATATTAGACGAAATCGCAAAAGTGGAACGAGAGGTTACAAACGAATAGGGTGGAACTACAGGGGGAATATCGAGATGGATATTTTGGAGTTAAAAGAAAAGATCATCAATATGTATCGACAGGGAACCATCAGCCCGGATGATAATGAGATGCTGGTAAAAATGGCGAAAACACAGGAGATGTCTGTAAGAAAAGAAATCGCAGATGCTCTTTTAAGGGAAGAGGGGAGCAGCATTACCGCGAACATCTGGTTATATTCTTTTGCGATTGCCGTTTACCCGAATGAGCTGATATTGAAGAATCTGATTATGATGGTCAAAATGGCATATGACCTTGATTATAAACAGAAATATTTTCTGTTTCAGCAGATTAATTC
>JBNMIW010000255.1:0-3201 GCA_050873485.1 Lachnospiraceae bacterium
CTTCCCAGTCACGCATCCACTCTTCGTTGCCCCAACCGTAAGAACCAAACAAACCAACCTGCTTGCCAGAGATACCACTCTCTAACTCACACATAAATGGTTCCATCTCAGCCTCCTCCAACTGCTCTACTCCCATAGAAGGGCATCCTAAGGCAAATGCATTTGCAGCTTGAAGATCTGCTACACTTGCGATAGAAACCGGAAGTACATCTGCTTCTTTTCCAGCTTCTTTTACTCCCTCTGCGATCATATTTGCCATTGCCTCTGTATTACCTGTTCCACTCCAATATACAATACTTACTTTACTCATTTTATCCTCCAATCTTATGTGTGAAGCACATTCGTATCTAGCAGGCTGCCGCAAGTGCAATCTCCCGAATGGTCTTTCCCTGCATCAATGCCTGAATGGTAAGCTCCCGTTCCATATCATACTGCGTGAACCGTCTTACGGCTCCCTGTAAATCCTGGTATACTTTCCAGTAACCGGAATACATGAAATTCTTTCCTTCATTTGCTAAAAACCCTTTGACATCACCTAACGGATACTCTAAAAAGACTCCGATCTCATGTGGAAATACTGCATCCTGATCGTTATACATCTGAATCCGCTTTGACAACAGATTCAGCATTTTTGCAATATCCACCTGATCATACCCATACTCTGACAGAAATTCCTGAATCTCTTTCTGTTCTAAGTACTGTCTCAATCTCTTTTCCCGATAGAGATAAAGGATTCCCTTATCCCCTTTTGTCTTTAAAAAACGATACCGAATCCCGGTATCTTCTAACAGATAACCGATCCGGTCAAATTCATGCACCGTAACCGTCATGATATTCGCTGCCTTACTTCCCGACAAAATGGGTGCACAATGAATCGCTAATAACAGTGCCATTTTAGCTTCTTCATCCTGTGAAGTTCTTAATTTCATAATTTCCTGTATTGGCATAGTTGTCCACCTTGTTCTTTATTTCTCTTAGTATATCCAATTTGCAAATTGATTATTACGCGTCAAGTTAGTTATAACTAACTTGCTATTATCATACAAAATAATCTATAAAAAAACAAGACCTGCAAGCGATAGGTTTTCTCATTAGACCTATCATTTTACAAGTCTTGTTCTGTCTATTCTATTCGTGAAAATATTCTACAATTTAATCCGCAATGCTCTGGTTGCGTTAATAACAGCGATTACCATAACTCCAACATCTGCAAATATCGCAATCCACATATTCGCAATACCTAACGCACCTAAGATCAAACATACCGCTTTGACGATCAACGCAAATACGATATTCTCCCGCACGATTCGAAGTGTCTTCATAGAGATCTTCATTGCCAGTGCGATCTTAGCCGGATCATCATCCATCAATACAACATCTGCTGCTTCAATTGCGGCATCCGATCCCAACGCACCCATCGCAATACCAATATCGGCTCTTGAAAGTACCGGTGCATCATTGATTCCATCCCCAACAAATGCCAGATTCTCTTTGCCCTGCTTCTGCTCCAATAACGCTTCCACTTCGGATACCTTATCAGCCGGAAGCAGTTCACTTCTTACCATATCGACACCAACTTCGGCTGCTACCTTATCCGCAGTCTTCTTCGTATCACCGGTCAGCATAACCGTCTTGATACCACTCTTCTTAAGTCCACGAATTGCATCCTTTGAGGTCGGTTTGATCACATCCGCGATCGTAATGCATCCTGCATATGCGCCATCAATTGCAATATATACAACCGTTCCCTCATCATGCTCCTGAGTAATGGTAAGTCCATTCTTCTTCATCAGCTTGCTGTTACCTGCATATACCGGCTTACCATCTACGGTAGCCTGCACACCATGTCCGGCAATCTCTTCAATTCCGGTTACATGTTCGAGATCTAACTTCTCACCGTATGCTTTCTTCAGACTAATGCTGATCGGATGGCTGGATGCACTCTCTGCATATGCCGCATAGTATAACAGATCCTTGTCTGAATAACCGCTTTCCGGATAGACACCATTTACTTCAAAGACACCCTTGGTAAGAGTTCCTGTCTTATCAAATACAATATACTTCGTATCTGCCAATGCCTCTAAGTAATTCGAACCTTTGACCAGAATACCGTTTGTGGATGCACATCCGATACCGCCAAAGAAACTAAGCGGAATGGAAATAACCAACGCACAAGGGCAACTGATAACAAGAAATGTCAATGCACGAATGATCCATGTCTGGAAATTCGGAGACATTCCCATGATCATAGAAATGATCGGTGGCAAAATCGCAAGTGCCAGTGCACTGTAGCATACAGCCGGTGTATAATATCTGGCAAACTTAGTGATGAAATTCTCAGACCGTGACTTCTTCATGCTGGAATTCTCAACCAGATCCAATATCTTCGATACTGTGGAATCACCAAATTCTTTCGTTGTCTTTAACTTGATCACACCGGTCATATTAATGCATCCACTGATGACCTCATCCCCACATTTTGCACTTCTAGGAACACTCTCACCGGTCAGTGCACTTGTATTCAATGTCGTATTACCTTCTGTGATCACACCATCAATCGGAACCTTCTCACCGGGATTCACAATAATCTCTGTTCCAATCTCAACGTCATCCGGATCTACCTGTTCGATCTCCCCATCTACCATCACATTGGCATAATCCGGACGAATATCCATTAATTCCGTGATGCTTTTGCGACTCTTACCTACCGCATAACTCTGGAACCATTCCCCAATCTGATAGAACAACATAACAGCTGTTGCTTCATCAAAAGATTTCAAACCAATAGCACCTACTGTTGCGACAGCCATCAAAAAATTTTCATCAAATACCTGACGGTTTTTGATTCCTTTAAAAGCCTTAAGAAGAATATCATACCCAATTTCTAGATAGGCCACTAGAAACAAAGGAATTTCAATATATTCGGGTAGTTTTGCGACCTTAATTATAGTAAAAAGAATACTCGCAACAATAATTCGCTTTAACATCTTCTTCTGTTTCTTGTTCATACTTATCTCTACCTCTCCAAAAACATTAATTGTTCAATCATTCAACTATAATAATTGAAAAATAGAGATGCTTTCGCATCTTACTTTTCATTAAAAGAAAATTTCGCAATCATCTTCAACTTTTTTACAATTTTCTAAAACACGAGCCATAACTTCTTTAGGTTGAACTCCATCTTCGAATTCAACATTCATC
>JBNMIW010000256.1:0-3201 GCA_050873485.1 Lachnospiraceae bacterium
GTACTTCAGAGCCGCCGGTACTTGGCGAGGTATTTTCGAGCCTAGTACCGTTGCGAGCGATGAGTAGCGAGAGCGTGCCTGCGATGATAATGTTATATCCAAAACAACCGGTTCATAACTTAATGCTTCGTGCGTCCGTCATTCACGCTGTGCAAGGGAAATTATTTCTTCTCGTCGACGAGGATCACTCCCGGTTTCGGGTTTTCCTTTACTGCACCCACCACCGGATGTGGTACATACATTTCTTCCAAATATGCAATATCTTCATCGGATAATTTTACATTTAATGCTCCGGCCGCATCATCAATATAAGCCGTCTTAGTCGCTCCGATGATCGGCGCTGCGATTCCCTTTGCCCACTGCCATGCAAGGGCAATCTGTGACATCTTGCAATCATGTTTTTCGGAAAGTTCATGCACGCGTGCTACCACCTGCATATCCTGTTCTTCCATCCGGTCATATTTGCCCATTGCAACCCTGTCTGTCTTGCTTCTCAAAGAATCTGTTCTCCATTCCGGTCGGCTTAAATGCCCTGCTGCTAATGGGCTATACGGCATCAAAGATACACCCATCTGATTACAGATTGGGATCAATTCACGCTCATCTTCGCGATACAACAGATTGTAATGATTCTCCATCGTACTAAATGGCGTCCAGCCATGTTCCTTCGCTGCAAGCTGCATATTATAGAATTGATAACCATACATGGCAGAAGCACCAATTGCTCTGACCTTTCCTGCCTTAACAAGTGCATCTAAGGCTTCCATTGTTTCCTCGATCGGTGTATCAAAATCGAATCGATGAATAATATAAAGATCAAGATAATCGGTTCCTAACCGCTGTAATGTTCCGTCAATCTCTCTGGCAATTGCCTCCTTAGATAAACGTCCATCATTAAAATATACCTTAGACGCAATCACAACCTTATCTCTTGCAATATTATTGCGAATTGCCTTCCCTAAGTATTCCTCACTTGTTCCGGCGGAATAACAGTTTGCGGTATCAAAGAAATTGATACCAAGATCTAACGCATGTTTGATCACTTTCTCGCTTTCTGTCTCATTAAGTGTCCAGTCATGCATCGTTCCTGCTTTACCAAAACTCATACATCCAATGCAAATTTTCGATACTTCCAAATCCGTATTTCCTAACTTTGTATATTCCATATAAGCTCCTTTTCTTCTATCAATCTTATCATTTCCTGATTCCTATAACTTATCCACAAAACAACTTATTACTTTAACTTACCATATTCCTCATCCGAAACCGGCTCACACCATTCATTGGAGCACTCTTCTCCCGGTACTTCGATTGCTAAATGAGAGAACCACTCATCCGGTGCTGCACCATGCCAATGTTTTACTTCTGCAGGGATATTGATGCAATCTCCCGGTTTCATCTCGATCGCTTCTTTTCCCTCTTCCTGATAATAGCCTCTTCCACCTACGCATACCAGAATCTGACCGCCACCATTTTTCGCATGATGGATATGCCAGTTATTGCGGCATCCCGGCTCAAAAGTTACATTAAATACACCGACCTGTTCCTTGGAAACCGGTGCAAGATAACTCTGTCCTACAAAATACTGTGCGAATGCATCATTTGGCTCACCAATTGGAAATACCATAGATTTTGCATGTGCGCGCATTGCTTCGTCCTCATAAGGAAGGTCACCTTCATCCTGTGTCCATACTTCTTTTGCAAAATTAAATACTGCCCAGCCCTTTGGCCATCCCACATAAAATGCTACATGTGTAATGATCGCTGCGATCTCCTTCTGTGTCACACCGTTTGCCTTTGCATTTTGCAAATGAAATACAAGAGAAGAATCCGTAATGCCGGATGACATTAATGCTACCACCGTAATAATACTTCTGGTCTTCACATCAATATCCTGATTATTCCAATTCTCTCCAAAAAGCACATCATCATTAAAATGTGCAAACTGTGGTGCAAATTCTCCAAGTGCATTTCTTCCTGCTGTCTGTACGATCTTTCCCATTGTTATATTCCTCCAATCTTATAATGTATTTACCCAATCTGTAATCTCTGTCTTTGAAGCACGGTTCAAAAGTCTGCCCTCTACAATCTGTGCATTCGGTGCAGATGGCTGTAATTCCTTCACGGTATTACCGAACCCACTTCCGCCGGATGTTGCAAATAATACAATCTTCTTTCCTGCAAAATCATGTGCCTCTAAAAATGTATTGATAATGGTTGGAGCTACATACCACCAGATTGGGAAACCTAAAATGATCTCATCATATCCGCTGATATCAATCGCATTATCTGCCAATTCCGGACGAATCTTCTTATCATTCATCTCCACACTGCTACGTGACTTCTTATCCATCCAGTTCAAATCTGCTTTGGTATACGCAACCTTCGGTGTAATCTCATATATGTCACAGTCTGCTGCCTCTGCAATCATTTCTGCTACTTTCCGTGTAATGCCGCTCGCACTAAAATAAGCTACTAATTTCTTACTCATGTGTCATTCCTCCTAATCAAAAATAGATGTATCAGATAATCAACTTACCTTGTACATCTATTTTAAATCTTATCGCTTTGCATGTCTAATACCTATATTAAATTGTATCTTATGCCTCGTAGGCATTAATTTCTTCTATAAATTTGTTCACCGCCTGCGAATTCGGTATATTTCTTCTCCAGGCAATTACCGTGTTCGCAATGATCGGTGGATATAATCTCCTTTGTACCAGCAGATCCTCTCTCCAATATTTGGCAGCCCCTTCGATCGATACCTGATATCCAAGTCCATTTGCTACCATAATTCCGGCATTGGTTCCTAAGTTACTTGTAAATGATATCTGAATCTTATCAAATTCTTTTCCAAACCAATTGGCAAGCTCACTCTGCACCCCGATACGTTCCGGTATAATAAGTGGTTTATCTAACAGATCTGTTTTTTCCACATATTCTTTCGCTGCAAGCGGATCGTCCGGTCGCATACTGACAACCCAATGGTCGCTCCCCGGAATCCGAATATATTCCAAACCTTCCGTATCAACCGGTTCCATATATAACCCAATATCTACCAGTCCTTTTTCCATCATCTCGTAGACGGAGTCTGCGGTTGCCGTATGAATGGCAATCTGCACTAATGGATATTTCTCTTTGAACGTCTTACATATCTTCGCTAATGTCTCTACCACTGTAAATTCTCCGCAGCCAATTGTA
>JBNMIW010000257.1:0-3190 GCA_050873485.1 Lachnospiraceae bacterium
AAAATCAAATCGTCCACTGTTTAAGTTGATGGATAATGCAATCGTTGTGATCATGACGATCGCTATGTAGACAACAAAGTTATCAAAGCTTGTCATATTGGTAATCATTGTTCTGCCTTTTGCCATACAGATTCCCTGTAACAGCACCGCTACCAGAACAGGTATTGCCAACGCTCCTATGATATTTTTGATGAAATGCTTATTTTTATTTTTCATGTTAATCTTCTCCTCTCATCTTTTAAGGTATGAATACCCTCTCCAAATAAGTGAACTCTTATAGATAACGTTCATTGATTTGGAGAGGGCACGGCTCCGTTTCCGAAGCCGTGACCGAAAGCAGTAAAACAATTATTTTGATGCAACAAGTTCATTGATGGTATCAAATGTAACGGAATCTCCGATAATCTGATCCAATGTTTCCTTGTTGTAGATAGGGTTGTCTCCATTATCTGTCTTAAAGAATTCGTCAAAGGAAGCCTCATCTGTCGCTACCTGATAATTCTGGCTTAAGGATACTGCATTACCCTGTGCATCACGGATTACATTTCCGTTGATTGCATTCATAACAAGTGCAAAAGCAGGACCTACAGAAGATGAATATTTACCGGCAAGATATACAAGTTTTCCGTTTGTGATTGCTTCTCCGTTGCTTTCTGTGAAAGAATCAATATCTGAGAACTCAATACCTGCAGCATTTAACTGCTGTGTAAAGAATGTGGTAGCCATACCAACAGAGATAAATGCCTCCGGAGCTGCCTGGATTGCAGCATTGATCTCATCAGTTGTTGTATCGCCATATCCCTGAAGATAAGACACGATCTGGATATCTCCGGAAATCTTGGATAAATCAACCCCCTGATCTGCAAAGATCATACCAACCACATCAGCCTCATCCGTTGCTCCTCCATAAGAGAGACCTAAGCCGGAAAGAACACCTGCAACACGATATACATGCATTGGATTCGGAATGAATGCTCCATAGATTGCTGCAGTCTTAATGCCTTTGTCTGCAAAGAACTTACCCATCTCTACGCCAGCTTCATACTCGGTATCCATGCTTGGGCCAACCTGTCCAAGGAAATACTCATTGGTCTTATATTTTTCAAACTGCTCCTGATCCAGTGTTCCTGCTGCAACTGCGTAATAGATCTGATTCTCCTCACAGGTTTCAATCTGTAATGCACGATCGTTGCTGGAAAGAGAAATAACTGCCTGATATCCCTGTGATGCAAACTTCTCGATTGCAGACTTCTCGCTTGCAGCATCTTTCAGTTCATCTGTGTAAGTAAATGTCACACCATACTGATCGGCAACATAATTCTCGTAGTAAGAACGAAATCCTAATGCCTCCTCACCGCTGACATCCTGAACCAGGACACCGATTTTGACATCTCCAGCCGGCTTTGTCTCCTCCTGCTGCGTTCCCGCAGCACTTGTGTCATTCGTTGCTTTATTACTGCTTCCGCAGCCAACCAGCATCGTAAGAGACATTACTGCAGCAAGTCCAAGGCTTACCAGTTTCTTCATTGTTCGTTTCATAGAATTTTTCCTCCCTATTTTCATTTAAATTTATCTTTAACACACTATGTGTTAAATTCATTTTTATCGTGGCAGCATCTGCGAACGATAATTTGCACTTGCGACATACACGACTGCCAGGAAGAAGACTGCACTGACAATCTGTGTAATTCCGTATCCGGATGTCGAGTCGATAAGCAGATCCAGAATGTTATTTAATACAATATAAGAAAATCCTCCGACCACAGCCGCATAAATTTTAGATCTTGCACCTCCTGAGATCGGCATACCGCCAAACACGATGGCAACCATGATGTTCATTCCGATATCTCCGGCTGTTGTCGTTGTTACGGATGGTGTATAAACCAATGTCATAAATGCGCCGATTCCGACACCAATTCCTGCAAGCAGGAATCCAAGGATTGCGTATGTATTGTATTTGATTCCGGAAAGCTGTGCACAGATTGGATTGCCACCGACAAATTTCTCTCTTCTTCCGAATTTTGTAAAATCGAAAATAAAGATGCAGACTGCTACCCAGATTACCAGAACAATAATCTTAAAAACAGAATTATCAAGATGCTTCACAACTTCACTCGGGATACTGATTCCACCGACAGCGCCACCCTTCGTTGTGATAATCTGCGAAGCGATTGCCGACAGAACAGACATCATTGCTACCGTCGTGACAAACACCGGAATATGGAAGATTGATGCCAGCACCGAGTTTAATAACGAACATCCAACACCAGCCAACATGATCACCAGTAACATCAACACAAAATTTTCGGTTGCATTGTAAGTTAATACACCAAGTGTAGCAGCAAAAAGTGTTGCAGCTCCCAAACTGATATCAAAGGATCCCAGTGTATAGATAAAGATTGCACCTGTTGCAACAATCGATAACACGATTCCCTCATTGAAAATAATCTTGATATACATATCCAGACGGTATCCTTTGGAACTTACGATTCCGCAAAATACTGCAAATAGTACTATTAGTGCTACAAAAGGTAACGCACCTATCATTATTTTTTTACTTTTCGTCATCCCTTTTGGCCTCCTAAATCATATATTCGATAATCTGTGCATCGGAAAGAGTTTCGCTTCTCTCAAACTCAGCGGTAATCTCTCCGTCTTTCATGATCAGAACCCGGTCACTCATTCCGATCAGTTCCGGCAATTCCTCGCTGATCATAAGAATGGATTTGCCCTCATTTTTCAGTTTGACCATAAGCTGATACATTGCCTGTTTTACACCAATATCAACGCCTCGTGTCGGACAGTCGAGGATCAGGATCTCACTTCCACATCCAATCCATTTGCCGAATACAACCTTCTGCTTGTTTCCTCCGGACAACTGTGATACTATCTGATCTCTTCCGGCACATTTAATGGATAATTCCTCAATCTGATGATTGACATATTTTTTCTCACGATTCTTTAATACAAGAAAATCCTTGACCGCGAACTCGCTCATTCCCGCGATTGAAATATTGTCCTCAATACTTGCACTCAAACAGAGTGATTCCACATCTCTATCCTTGGCAACATATCCCACTCGCTTCTTCATCGCTGTTGAAGGTCTGTCAATGACGGTTCCATCTCCAACCGTAACGCTGCCTTCTTCCGGTTTCACTGCACCGAAGCAAACTTTTCCAAGTGTATGCAT
>JBNMIW010000258.1:0-3186 GCA_050873485.1 Lachnospiraceae bacterium
CATCATTCATTGTCAAGCGCTCAAACGGCTTACCAAGATCAATCTCTACTCCATTGTAAGATATCTTCGTAGAACCACATACCTTCTCAGCAAGGTAACGGAACATCGACTCTGTCAGCTCCATCATACCTTCGTAATCGGTATATGCCTGATATAACTCCATCAATGTGAACTCCGGATTATGACGGGTATCTACACCCTCGTTACGATATACACGACCAATCTCGTATACACGCTCTAATCCACCAACGATCAATCTCTTCAAGTATAACTCCAGAGAAATACGCAGCTTCACATCTTCATCTAATGCATTATAATGTGTCTCAAATGGTCTCGCAGCAGCACCACCGGCATTGGATACCAAAGTAGGTGTCTCTACTTCCATGAAATCTCTGTCTGCTAAGAAATTACGGATCTCTTTCAGAATCTTCGAACGCTTAATGAATACTTCCTTGCTCTCATCATTCATGATCAGGTCAACGTATCTCTGACGGTAACGGGTATCGGTATCGGTCAGACCGTGGAACTTCTCCGGAAGTACCTGTAAACTCTTTGAAAGAAGTGTCATCTCAACAGCATGAATCGAAATCTCTCCAGTCTTTGTACGGAATACATATCCTTTCACTCCATAGATATCACCGATATCAGACTTCTTAAAGTCAGCATATGCCTCTTCTCCAATTGCATCTTTGGATACATATACCTGAATACCGCCCTTGAGATCCTTAATATTACAAAATGATGCCTTACCCATCACACGCTTGAACATCATACGACCCGCGATCGATACATTGATCGGCTGTGCATCCATGATCTCACGTCTCTCATTATAATCTGCTGTGATTACTTCTCTTGCCTCTTTTTCATCCAATCCTTCTGTGTTCGGAGCAACTCTGCCTGCTAACAACTCTGCTTCATGTGCTTCATATAATTCTTTACAATCGGATGTATGATGCGTCTGATCATACTTTGTTATCTGAAACGGATCTTTTCCTGCTTCCTGTAAATTCGCAAGTTTCTCCCGTCTTACCTTCAATAACTGGTTAATATCCTGTGTTCCCTTCTGCTGATTACCCTGATTCTTCTCTGCCACTTTTCTTACTCACCTTCCTAATTTACATATAAAGAGGGGATAGCATTCACCATCCCCTAACATTCTCATCTGCTTATTCTTCATCCAGACTAATGTCTAAGATCTCATACTGGAATGATCCGTTCGGTGCCTCTACCGTAACCGTACTTCCTGCCTTGGCACCCATCAATGCAGCTCCTACCGGCGACTCATTCGAAATCTTATTATTCAAAATGTCTGCCTCTGTAGAACCTACTAACTTAAATATCTCAACGTTGCCTGACTTCACCTCGCGAACAGTGACTGCACAACCAACGTTAACTTTCTCACTATCTACATTATCCGTATATACGACTTCTACATTCTTAAGAATTGACTCTAATTCCTCAATTCTTGCTTCGATATCTTTCTGCTCGTCCTTTGCAGCATCATACTCCGCGTTCTCTGATAAGTCACCCTGTTCTCTTGCTTCCTTAATCTTCTGTGCAACTTCTTTACGTTTGACTACTCGTAAATCCTGTAACTCATCCTCTAACTTTTTAAGACCTTTGTCGGTCAAAAGATTCTTCTTCTCTGCCATTTGACTCGCCCTTCCATCCTATTAAATTAATGCATTCGCATTCGTTCTACTATTATACATGACCGCACAAATGATGTCAACGAAAAATGAGCTGCTAACGCATCATTCGTCAGTAGCTCATCTTTTGATATCCTTTATTCTGCTTCGGTTGTTGCTTCCGTATCTTCTGTTGCTGCCTCTGTTGTTGTATCCTCGCTGTCAGCTTTCTTTTCCTCTGTAGTAACTTCGGTTGTATCCTTGCTGTCTGCCGCTTCGGTATCTTCCGAATCTGCCTCTGTACTATCGACCAGCTTTCCGTTCTCTTTCAGAAAACTCATAACTTTTTCAGAAAGAACAGCAACCTCAAAGAAATCGTCTCCAAAGTAATCATATACCTCATCCTTTGTCTTCACATTGTAGGTATCCATATACTCCTGAACTTTCTTATCTGTCTCCTCGCTGGTAACCTTGATTCCCTCTTTTGCAGCTAAACAATACAATACCATTTTCTGATCCAGATATTTCTTAACATATTCTGTAATACCGGTCTTTAATGCATCTTCTGAATCATAACCATTCATAGATAATACATCTTCATATGAATATCCATAACTCTCATAATTCTTCGCGGTATTCTTAAAGTTCGTAAATTCCTCATCTACTAACTGCTTTACTTCATCTTCATCATAACCTGAGATCTTGCAATTGGCTACAACCTTATCAAATATATCGCTTTCAGCCTGTTTTTCAGCACTTGCTTTATTGGATTTTTCCAAATCTTCCTTAATAGATTCCTTGTATGCATCAATTGTATCGTAATCTGTGTTATCCTTTACAAGCTGATCCGTTAACTCCGGTGTGTTCTTAACAGAAATCTTATTGATTGTTACCTTGAAATTCACATCCTTGCCGGCAAGATCCGTATTATTCGGATATGGGTCAGGGAACTTCAAATCTAAGGAAACTTCATCTCCGGTATTATGACCGATCAAACCAGTCTCAAATCCATCGATAAATGATTTCGAACCGATTGTCAGATCCTGTCCGGTAGCACTTCCGCCATCAAACTCTTCTCCGTCCATAGTTCCTACATAATCAATATTAACGATATCCCCATCTTTTACTGCACGGTCGGTTACCTCGTTTGTCTCAGCCAGACCATCTACAAAAGAATCTAATTTCTGCTGAATATCATCTTCCGTAACATCAGCAACTGTCTCTGTATATTCAATTCCCTTGTAATCTCCCAATGTCACATATTTGCTGTAAGCCTTTGCCTTACTGTTCCCGCAACCTGTCATACTAAGCATCATCACTCCGGCTAATACAATAGCGCCAACTTTTTGTTTCTTCATCATCAAAATCCCTTCTATACATCGTATCTTATATTTGTACTATATATAAATATACACATAGTTTAATATATACCATAAACATCGAAAAAAATAAAGTGCATTTGTAAAAGTTCACAAAAATACCACGATTTTAATCCTATTTGTCTGTCTTTTTCGCTCTTTTTTCGTTTGCTTTCAGACACATGATATTGTATTTTTCA
>JBNMIW010000259.1:0-3184 GCA_050873485.1 Lachnospiraceae bacterium
CCCGTGGACCCTCCCATTCTTATATTCAATCCTCTTGGGGAGATTGAATCAAACTAGTTAAAACAAACTGTCATACAGACTTCCGATTGACGATGCCGTCACTCCATCTGATGTATACATTCCTGATACCGTACTTCCTGCATCACTTGCTAATTGTAACATCCGCTCCTGTGTTCTGCTTCCGAAAGAAAAATCTCCGGCAAAAATGTTCTTGACATCTTTCATATCCGCACTTTCAAATACAGTCTCGTCCATTGTTATTGTATTATCGTTCTGAATTGTAATTCCAAGCTTTTCCAAATCATGTGCATAGTTTTTAGTTTGTGCAATCAATTTGGATGCTGATCGTAAAACATTTGTATTTCCGGAATTCTGTGCACTCTCAATTGCATTATTGTATCCATCAATAAACTTCTGTACGTTTTTCCGAATTTCTTCTGTATCATATGTTCCGTCTGCTTTTTGTTTATACAATGTATCCTTGCGCAATGCAGCAAGATCCTTCCATGCCCCCTCTGCATCACTTTTTGTTGCCTTGTCCTCTTTCTGAGCCCCTAAAACTACCTGATTCCGGTTTGCAAACTTCTTCTGCGTAGCTTCCTTTGCACCATCCGTCGCATAATAATGCTTCGCCAGTTTAAAATAACTGCCATTTCGAATCGAATTATAATCACTGATCAGACTTGACATCGTATTGGCAGTACCATTCGATGACTGTCCTAACATACTGCGAAAAAAATTACTACCAATATATAAGTTCATACGCTCACTCCCTTATATCCACTTCTCCCGATAATTGTACTCATTTACTGTTTTTACTATACTACAAAGTATGTTCATTTGTAAAGATTTTAAGGTTCAATATCCGTATTTTCCTCTGTAGACTCTGTATCTGAGTTTCTTTTCAGATATATTGTTTCATCGGAATAAATTCCACTTTCTGACTCGGTTTCTTCCCACACGGTTGTGCATGCTTCATCTGAATACGCCTGATATTCCAATAACGCAAGTTGTACCGGTTTATCTGCCGGAACAACATAAGAATTGGAAAGTCCTTTTCCCTCCTGAATCCGGAATGTAACGGTACGCGTCATCATAGATTCATGTACCGATGCAATCTCTTCCGGGTATACATACGAATTTCCTTCTGTTACCCAGGAATAAGACACTTTCTCTCCGCTTTCATCATAGCAATAATACTCAAGCACCTTGTAGTTATCATCCAAAACATACTGAAATACATAAGAAGCATCATCATTTTTATAGTTTGTTTCTACAACCAGGTTTCCATCCTCCCGATAAATATCTTTGATTGTCTGGTCCGCCTCTGTAAGAGAAATAATCATATCATTATGGTTTGCATTGATAATCGCATCTGCCACATTTGGTTCCGGATAAATCAAGGCATAACAGATATTATCCTTATCAATCAGATACCAGTATCCATATTCTTTATCAAGTACCTGTACAATCCCTGTGGAATCTTCATATGCCTGAAGATATGTGCCATCCTCCGTAAAACCAAGGAACTGATATTCCGAGTAAACCTCAACGCCATCGCTGTAATAGATTGTGTTCAGGCTATAATTGTTTCCACCTGCAAGCAATGTATCCCCTTTGTTTGCATCATAGATTGCTTCCAAAGTGACCTTTTTATCTTCCTCTGAGGCCGGTTCACGCTTTTTTTCCTCTTCCGTCGTATTTTCCGCTTCCTCCCGGATATCCGCCAGAATATCTTCGGTCGTTGCCGCATCGCTCTGTGACGCAGCCGCCTCGGTTGTCACCAGTACAAGCTTATCTTCTTTTCCGCACGCAGTCAGTGTGAGCATCGCTGCCGCCATCACACATGCGACCCATAATTTTGATTTCCTCATAAGTTCTCCTTCCCGCTTACATGGCTGCTGTCCCAGCGTTCACGCACACACCACATTAAGCCTGTCTCTTCACTACGCGTATCACAAGTTTCTTTACTTCTGCGAATTCTCCCATCTTGAAATATGCTACAAACATCAGCAGATTTGACACGATCACAGACACAATTGCCTTCAGGATCAGTGCCAGAATTCCAACACCCGGTATCTGACTTGCAACCAGATAGGTAAGTGTACATACAATCGCTGTTACGATCGTATAATACAGGAGCTTCCGTATATATTCCCATGCATTCCGCTTAAAAAGTACAGTAAACAGATTGTGCAGAATCCACGGCATACCGACAACCAGCACCGAGATAACGGTGGACAGTATGACACCATAGATACCGATAAACTGTACAAGAATAATATTCAGCACCAGATTCACAAGTGCCGTCACCAGCGGACGGAAGCGGTCTTCATGCCAGATTCCCGCTGCATCCTTGTAGGTGATCAGAATCTGGTTTACCTGACTGATGAAGAAATACACAACCATGCACACAACGACTGCAAATGGAAGCATTCGCTTCTCCGTTACCCAGAGCCGCATGAACGGCTGATACAGACAGAGCATAACCGCACTGCACATACCAGCAAGCCACATAATGATAAACGAAAGCTTCTTCAGATCCATGTAATTCTTCTCTTCGGATTCCACAAGAATACTATTTCCGATTCCAGCTGTACACGATACGAACACCACATTCATGATTCCGGTTACCGCAGTCAGCACATAATAATAATTGTTGTAAAATGCATTCGCTGCAAGTCCTAAGAATGCAGATATAACAATCGTATCCGCCGAGGATACAATGACCTGTCCCACCTTCATGGTGAAAAGGTCTTTGATTCGGTTATTGATTTTCTTTACATTTTCCTTCGGCAGCTTTCCGACTGCTTTATAATCCGGGTACATCTTGTTCGCAAAATATGCGGTTACCAGATTCGTCACAATCTGTGTGAAGATCTGCACGATCAGATAGATATAATAATCGCCGATTGTCATAACGACAACTAACTGTGCCGCATACTGGAACGTATTTGTCACAAGCATGACCTTGCTCGCCACGTCATTTCTCTGGTGTGCAGTCAACAGACTGTTCTTGTACGCGAGCAGCCAGTACGACATACAGGTACAGAACAGATTGAGCAGATATACTACATAGATGCTCACGCCCTCCGGCATATCGCTCTTTACAAGATGTGGAATAAACGGCGTCAGAATTCCGCCGACAACCGCAATCACAAGTCCGATGATCCGGTAGTATTTC
>JBNMIW010000260.1:0-3179 GCA_050873485.1 Lachnospiraceae bacterium
ATCGCTATCTGCATGATCGTTTCGATTATTGTTGTGTTTGCATTGTTTTTGTTAGGTCAGAAGGACAAAGATAATGAAGATGATGATATGGAGGATTAGGCAGTGAGTAATTTTATATATAGTCTGAATGCAACAATGCCAATCTTTCTTGTTATGATACTTGGCTGGTGGCTCAAGAAGATTCACTTTCTGACGGACGATTTTGTAAGTGTGGCAGATAAGCTGGTATTCAAAGTTGCACTGCCGGTATTTGTATTCAAAGATATTGCGGGTGCAGACTTATCCAATGATTTCAGTCTGAAATTTGTATTGTTCTGTTTCTTTGGGACATGTATCTTTTTTGGAGTAACCTGGCTGTTAGCGGAGATTTTTATCAAGGATAAGAGTATGATCGGAAGCTTCGTTCAGGGAAGTTTCCGTGGGAGTGCTGCGATTCTTGGAATTGCATTTGCACAGAATATATACGGAAGTTCGGGATTGGTTCCAATGATGATCGTTGCATCAATTCCGTTGTTTAACATTTTCTCTGTTATCGTGTTGATGCGGAGTGCAAACGCAGGAGATACGGATAAGAAAGCTGTCATTAAGAAAACATTGAAAGGAATTGTGACCAATCCGATCATTATCGGTATCGTGGCGGGTATTCCGTTTGCGCTGTTAAAGGTGCAGTTTCCGGTTATTATTGAGAAAGCATTAACGAGTGTTGCCAGTTTATCGACTCCGCTTGCTCTGATTGCAATCGGTGGAGGATTTTCAACAGGTGCAGCACTGAAAAAATGGAAACCGACATTGATCGCATCCGTGATCAAGTTAGTGATCATACCGGGAATTTTCCTTCCGGTTGCGGTTGCAATGGGTTTTCGGAATGAAGAGATGGTTGCCTTGTTAATCTTAACAGGGGCACCGACAACGGTAAGTTCTTATATTATGGCAAAGAATATGAATAATGACGGAGTATTGGCATCTGGCATCGTTGTGATGACGACCTTGTTGTCATCTGTAACATTGACTGCAACGATCTTTATATTGCGTTCAACCGGAGTGATCTGATGTTGAAGCAATAAAGTAAGATGGTGAAGTGCCATTTGTGTAAGGCAATTAAGTATACGATAGAAGAAATTTACAAGATAACCACGCGATATGCGTGGTTTATTTTTTAAAGTGTATTAAATCATAAGGAAATACATATGTTTTATACATGAGATGGTGCGGAAATAAGAACAAAAACAGGAAAGGTACATAATAATATCAAGTATTGAAGAAAAATATTTAGAAAAATAAAGTTTTGATATATGTAAAGTTAATAAAGTTAAGATAAAGAATGATTCACTTTATATTTTAATGAAAATACATATTCAAACTTAATAATATACATTAAAATTGTTAGAAAAATACATTTTGTAAGGGCACGTTCATTGACAGAAATGCGGAATTCCCATAAAATAGGCGTTACGAAAGAGAGGATAAAGATATGGAGAATCGATTAGTAGTAAGCAATGATAAGACCAATTTGTTAGAGTTAGAAGAGCATATGTATCATTTGGTAGATGTTGAGAAGCCGAATGTATTTCACAACCTTTTTCCATATGATGAGATACCGAAGATTGCGTTTAACGAGAGAATTGTTCCTCACAATATGCCAAAGGATATCTGGATCACAGATACGACATTTCGTGACGGACAGCAGTCAAGAGAACCATATACAACAGAACAGATCGTTACGATCTATGATTATCTGCATCGGCTAGGTGGTCCGAATGGACTGATTCGTCAGAGCGAGTTTTTCTTATATAGTAAGAAAGACCGGGATGCAGTATATAAATGTCTGGAGAGAGGATATCGTTTCCCGGAAGTAACAAGCTGGATTCGTGCCTCTAAGAAAGATTTTGAATTAGTTAAGGATATCGGAATCAAGGAGACGGGAATCCTGGTCAGTTGCTCCGATTACCATATTTTCTATAAAATGAAGAAAACCAGAAAACAGGCATTGGAGCAGTATTTGTCTGTCATCCGGGATTGTTTGGAGATTGGTATCAGTCCAAGATGTCATTTGGAAGATATTACCAGAGCGGATTTCTATGGATTTGTGGTTCCGTTTTGTTCCGAACTTATGAAATTGATGGATGAATATAAGATTCCGATTAAGATTCGTGCCTGTGATACGATGGGATATGGTGTCAACTTTGCCGGAGCCGTAATTCCTCGTTCTGTACAGGGTACGATCTATGGTCTGATCAAACATGCCGGCGTACCGAGTGAGATGTTGGAGTGGCATGGTCACAATGACTTCTACAAGGCGGTAACAAACTCCACAACTGCCTGGTTATATGGTGCCTGCGGTGTCAACTGTTCATTGTTTGGTATCGGAGAACGTACCGGTAATACACCATTGGAAGCAATGATCTTTGAGTATGCACAGTTAAGAGGTAACTTAAACGGTGCGGATACCACGGCTATTACAGAGATTGCAGAGTATTATCAGAAAGAATTGGGATATCATATTCCGGAACAGACACCGTTTGTTGGTAAGAACTTTAATATTACCAGAGCGGGTATTCATGCCGATGGATTATTGAAGAATGAGGAGATCTACAATATCTTTGATACTGCAAAATTCCTGAATCGTCCGGCACAGGTAGCGGTATCCAATACATCCGGTCTTGCCGGAATTGCACATTGGATCAATACGCATTATCGTTTGCATCCGGAAGAGAAGATTGATAAGAATGATCCGTTAGTAGCAGCCGTTAAGGAATGGGTAGATAAGGAATATGAGGAAGGTCGTGTTACTTCGATCACAGATGACGAGTTAGTGAAAGTCATTACAGAGAATGCAAAAACTTTAAATGTAAAGTTGCCAGAAGTTTGATTTTCTGTTATTCTATAGAAGATTGAATATGTATTTTGGAAGATAAGTCATATGAATCATATGGCTTATTTTTCTGAAAAATACAATACGGAGAATGTAGGAATTGAGGATGTCTGAGAATGGCGAATCGGTTTAGGGGAAACATTTTCCGGGGGAATATATATTTAGGAGGACAACAATGGATAAGATTAAGATGACAACTCCGTTAGTTGAGATGGACGGAGACGAGATGACAAGAATTCTGTGGAAGATGATCAAGGATGAGTTGTTATTACCATTTATTGACCTGAAGACAGAGTATTATGACTTA
>JBNMIW010000261.1:0-3176 GCA_050873485.1 Lachnospiraceae bacterium
AGGATGACAATCCGGGCATTGATCTAGAGGAGAAGAAGCCGGAGATCACGATTGATGAGTTTGATAAGATCCAGCTTCAGATCGGACAGGTTATCGCTTGCGAGGAAGTGAAGAAGTCTAAGAAGTTACTTTGTTCACAGGTTAAGATCGGCAGTGAGGTAAGACAGATCGTATCCGGTATCAAAGCACATTATTCGCCGGAGGATATGGTTGGCAAGAAGGTTGTTGTTGTAACAAACTTAAAGCCTGCAAAGCTTGCCGGTATTGAATCACAGGGAATGATCCTTTGCGCAGAGGATGCAGATGGCAATCTTGCATTGATGACAGCCGAGAAGGATATGCCACATGGAGCAGAGATCCGTTAATTTAAAATTATTATAGTTAATAAAAGGGTAGTTTCTATATGGTCGGAGCAAAGACCTTAAACTTGTTCCAGTGGTCGGGATGGAGACTGAAAACCCATTTCCATTGCAGAATTAACTGTGAAAAATTAGTAGAAGGATGGCTATGAAGTCATCCTTCTATTTTACTATTGGAGGGAAAATGGTTGAACAAAAGAACACAGAGATCTGTCCGAATCATGCACTATGCGTATGATATTATTTACACAAGAGAAATTGAAAGGTATAATGAATATTATTAGTGAAGGAAAGGTAGGAAGCCGATGGAGATATATCATGGAAGTGGTGAGGTCGTAGAATTTCCTGAAATAAGAAAAACAAAATATACAAAGGATTTTTCCTGGGGATTCTATTGTACAAACAGTTATGAACAGGCATATCGTTGGGCAGAAAGAAAACATAATGATGGTATCGTCAATGTGTATGAATATGTAGAAGATAACACACTAAATATTAAAAAATTTGATCAAATGTCAGATGAGTGGTTGGATTTTATAGCTGAATGCAGGGCGGGTATTGTGCATGGTTATGATATAGTGGAAGGACCAATGGCAGATGATACAATTTGGAATTTTGTAAATGATTTCATAAACGGGGATATATCGCGAGAAGTTTTTTGGGAATATGCCAAGTTTAAGCATCCAACACATCAAATTAGTTTCCACAGCATTCGGGCAATCAATTGTTTGCAATATGTAAGGAGTGTGAGAGTGAGTGAGCATGAATAAAGATGATCTTTTCTATGTATGTACAATGATTGAATATGTTGCCAGAGCGACACATAACAGGAGTCGGGATATTGTATCTAAACTCTCGGATGATGAATTGGAACATCAATTAAAGGTTGCAGGAGTCAATCACTGTCTTTCATTTGAACAGGTATGCGATGAATGGATTGAAGCGTTTCATATTACAGAGGGAGATTTTGATAATATATCCGTTTGCAGGTATAAGGTGCCGTCTGTTACTTCGATTGGGCGGGTTTATCAGAGGTTGATTCTCGCTACAAACACAGATGAATCACATATGATTGAACATATGCGAAAGGTATATGATTCATTTATTAGTGATGAAATAGCGGATTATAATACAAGCATGTATTATAGTAATCCAGATTATATAAAGTGCTCTTATGAAGCAGGAGAACTTTTGGCATAACGAAAGAAAATATGGGGGATGCATGATGAGAAGATTTTTATATGGCGTGTTGGTAATATTGCTATGTGTTGTAGGATTGAGTGGACAGCCAGCACAGGCAAAGACTCGGTTAAACAAGACAAAGCTTACGATATCAGTCGGGCAGAAGGTTACCCTGAAGGTAAAAGGAAGTCGGAAGAAAGTAAAGTGGTCAAGTAGCAATAAGAAGGTTGCGACAGTCAACCAGAAAGGAAAAGTACGGGCAAAAAAGGCAGGAAAAGCGACGATTACGGCAAAGATTGGAAAAAAGAAATACCGTTGTAAGATTACTGTAATCAGTATTAAGATACCGAACGATGGGGAATTGATAGAAAAGCCAAGTGAGGATACGAAGAATCAGGATGCGGGAGAGTATTCTTTAGATAAGGTACATACCGGCGAGGGAACCTTTTACGACCGGGTATCCGGTGGTGCGGCGAATATTGATTATATGGAAAATACATATTATACAGCGGCAATGAACAATGAGGATTATATGAATGGGCTGGCAGGTGCCTATATCGAGGTCACAGACAAGGATGGCGACAAGATATATGTTGTGATTACAGACCGGTTACCGGAAGGGAAGAAGGGAGATATTGATCTGACGAGAGCGGCATTTCAAAAGATCGAGCCGCTTGCAACCGGAAGGATGAATATTACATGGAAGATCGTTCCACTTCCGACAACAAAGCCGATACAGTATGTATTTAAACCGACCAGTTCGCAGTATTGGGCGGAAGTGCAGGTGCGTAATCATCGATATCCGATCAAGAAATTAGAATATTTTGATGCGGCAAAGAATGCATATGTGGAATTACCGCGACAGGAGTATAATTATTTTACCGCATCATCGGGAATGGGAGCAGGACCATATACATTCCGGGTGACAGACTTTTATGGACATGTATTGATTGATAAGGGGATCTCAATGAACACAACCGGTACGCCGATAAATGGTGCGGCAAATTTTCCGTATTAGAGGAGAAAGAAAATGAATAAGAAATTATGGACTGTTTTGCTTTTAGTCATAAGTTTGTGTTGGTGCCTTATGGGCTGCACGGTGGATACGAATCCGTCAACGCAGGAAAATACGACTGCAACGGAACAAAATGACAACACACCGGATGCTGCTATCACAGACATTGAGACCAACAGCCGGATCGAACAGTATGGAACATCGGACACGTCTTCATTGAATGATGGTGATACGTTAGAGGTACATTATATCGATGTCGGACAGGGAGATTCTATTCTTATCCGGCAGGGAGATCAGAGCATGCTGATTGATGCCGGTAATAATAACAAAGGAACGACTGTATGGTCGTATCTGCTGCATCAGAATGTGGATCATTTAACGTATGCAATCGGCACGCATCCGGATGCGGATCATATCGGTGGAATGGATGTTGTGTTATATAAGATAGATTGTGATACGGTAATGCTCCCGGCGTGTGAGAGTGACACAAAGACGTATGAGGAATTGATTCAGACGATCGGGCAGCGGGGACAGAAAGTAGTTACCCCAAAACAAGGACAGACATATACACTTGGAAAAGCATCCTTTCAGATCCTGACGGATACAGACAAGGATTATGG
>JBNMIW010000262.1:0-3168 GCA_050873485.1 Lachnospiraceae bacterium
ATCTCGAATAAATCTGCGGACAGACGACAATAAATGTGATTACTGTCACACATGACTTTCAATGTGTCTAATACATATTGAAGAATCTGATCCCCAATCTGACTACCATGAATCTCGTTGATATAACGGAATTTGCGGATATCAAACTGAATAAATGCGTATTCACGATTGCGGTCTTTAGACATAAATTCGTCAATCCGGTTGATGAATACAGATGGATTCTTATCATTTGTAAATGCCTGTACAATTTGAAGATTCTGTAATTCATGTTCTCGTAATGCATATAATTTGCCGACATAAGACTGGATACAACCGGTTTCATCCAAATCTAAATAACAGATCAAAGTACATAATTTATCGGGATAAGGTTCAATTTGCAAATGAAGATCAACAGATAATTCCGTCATGTGAATTGGTTCGGTTGTTCCTTGTTGCATTCGTTCGTATAAATTGATAATCTTGCCACGATCCTCAGGACATACCCAGGAACCTTTGTATAATTCTTCCAACAGATCCTGGTTGGTGTTCTTTAATTGTTCAGGAAGATATGGATTAGATTCCAAATAGCAGAAGCCGTTGCGGACATTCTTATAAAAATACACAGAGTCTAAATGATCTTGCCGGATTCGCGGCATATTAAGTAATTCTTTGCGTATAGATTCTTCCAAAAGACACCACCCTTTCTGTTGTATTTTATCTTTAAAGTTCTCAATTAAGTAATAGTATAACACAATAACTTAAGGATGAACATACATTTTAGGAAAAATTTCCAATTAAGATTTGGTAAAGATTTGTGTTATTGACCTATTAAAATAGAGGGTTGCAATATAGTTTTGCTTTAAAACGGTGACAAGCTATAAGGAATGTGATATGATATCCCATTAGAGTTGTTATCTATTGCATAGATTGGAGAATATAAAATGAAATTAACAGATTTTAATTATGAGTTACCGGAAGAATTGATTGCACAGGACCCGTTGGAAAAGCGGAGTGATTCGCGGTTGATGGTAGTAGGTCGGGAAGATGGAAGTATTACCCATAAACATTTTTATGATATTATTGATTATCTGAATCCGGGAGATTGTCTGGTGATCAATGACACAAAGGTTATTCCGGCAAGATTAATGGGTGTAAAAGAGGATACGGGAGCATCGATTGAAGTTCTCTTATTAAAGCGTAAGGAAGAGAAAGTGTGGGAAACACTTGTCAAACCGGGTAAGAAAATGAAGGTCGGGGCAAGAGTCGTATTTGGTGATGGCTTGCTGACCGGAGAGGTCATTGATATTGTAGAAGAGGGAAATCGGTTGATTCGTTTCGAGTATGAAGGTATTTGGGAAGAGTTATTAGATCAGTTAGGTCAAATGCCACTTCCACCATATGTTACACATCAGTTGAAAGACAAGAACCGTTATCAGACTGTCTATGCGGAACATGAAGGTTCTGCTGCCGCACCAACGGCAGGCTTGCATTTTACGAAGGAATTATTACAGCAGATCAAAGACAAAGGTGTGGATATTGCACATGTAACGTTACATGTTGGTCTGGGAACATTTCGTCCGGTTAAGGTGGATAATATATTAGATCATCATATGCATTCTGAATTTTATATTGTGGATCAGGAGGCTGCGGATAAGATCAATGCGGCAAAGACCAGAGGAAATCAGATTATTTCAGTGGGAACAACGAGTACAAGAACCATTGAGTCTGTGGCGGACGAAAATGGATTTATGCGTGCTGCAAGTGGCTGGACAGACATTTTCATTTATCCGGGATATCAGTTTAAGGTAGTGGATTCATTGATTACGAATTTTCATTTGCCGGAATCTACACTGTTGATGCTCGTATCAGCATTGTCAACAAGAGAGAATATGTTACATGCATATGAGGTTGCGGTGCAGGAACGGTATCGTTTCTTCTCATTTGGCGATGCAATGTTCATTCAGAAAAGACAGTAGGGTGATTGGGTAACTGTGCGAGTATGATTGCAACAAAAATAAGTACACATCCGGATAATTCCTGTGCATTCATGGATTGTCCGAGTATCATCCAACCGGCGAGTACGGAAAATACAGATTCTAGGCTCATTAATAAAGAGGCGACGGTTGGATTTAACCCATTCTGTCCAACGATTTGCAGGGTATAACCTACGCCGCTGGACAGTACACCGGCATAGAGAAGGGGAATCCAGGCATTTATACTGAGAAACGATGGAATCCATGCCTGTATACCTGCGATTGAGTGATGCATATCTGCAAAGAACATTGGAATTAACCCAAGGATGCCGCATACAAAAAACTGAATACACGACAGTTTAACACCGTCCACTAGTGGCGAAAAATGGTCGATAGTTAAGATGTGGCAGGCAAACACAACCGCACAGATCAGCACAAGGATATCCCGTAATTGTAATGAAAAACCACTGGAATCCATACAGAGCAGGTATAATCCGGCAACGGCTAAGATTACTCCGATCCAGATCTTGAATCCGCAGTGTTTGTGGAAGAACAGTCCAAGGATTGGTACGATCAATATGTAGCAGGCGGTGAAGAACCCGGCTTTTCCGGCGGGTACGCCAAGATATAAGCCGACTTGCTGTAAGGTAGTCGCAACAAATAGAATACATCCACAACAGATACCTCCGATGAACAGATCTTTCCGCTGCTTTGGAGTAGGATCGGGATTTCCCTTTTTGCGATCCAGGATCCTAATGACCGGAATCAGGAAAATGCCTCCGATAAAGGAGCGTACACAGTTAAATGTATATGGACCGGTTGCCTCGGCACCGGTGGTCTGTGCCACAAATGCGACGCCCCAGATGAAGGCGGCAAGTACGAGAAAAAATGAGTTTCTAATTTTATTTACTTTCATGATATATTTCCTTTGTTATAAAATCTATCCTAATTTTTTCAAATCCTCGTAGAAAGTTGGATAGGAGATATTGACACACTCGGCACCGAGAATATCAGTATCACCATCTGCGAGTCCACCGGCAATTGCAAAACTCATGGCGATGCGGTGATCTAATTTGGAATCGATGGTTGCTCCATGGAGTGTTTTTCCACCGTGAATGATCATACCGTCTGCGGTTGCTTCAATATCAACACCCATTGCGGACAGATTGTTTACCATTACATCGATTCGGTTGGATTCTTTGACTTTCAGTTCCTG
>JBNMIW010000263.1:0-3153 GCA_050873485.1 Lachnospiraceae bacterium
ATCATATTCCGGCATGATAGTTCCCTCCCGTAAATCATGTGCTAAAATCATCGACAGAAATCGAGATTTGTAGCCAAATATGTGTAAAAAAATCGAAAAAACCGCAATAAATGCAGGATTGTTATATAATTATACATAAAATTGATAGAAATTACAACTAAAATCAAGTATCTTATGCATATGGAAACGATTTCCCCTCCCCTTATAGCGTGGGACACGGAAAGGCGTCGCTACTCCCCCTCCCCCCCTTTTTGTAGTGCCGACTAGCCGCTGTCCCACTATCGTATAGAGATAAGGTGACAGGAGGTTACGCGTTGTAACCATTTTCATATATATCTTCCCCTTTAATATGGCTTCGGACCAGGTCCGGAGCGATTTTTTTTTTGCGCTTTTTTGCGGTATGAATGGAATTGCGGAGAAAAATGCGGTATACTAGATACAATTGACGCGATACATAATGGAGGATTTGGCATGAATATAAGAAGAGCGATTGGTAGTATAGGAATGGTCATTGCTATGCTGATCCCGGCAGTTTTTTCAACGGCAGCCGGCATTGCAGCACCGCAGGTGAGTGAAACCGATAGAAAGATTGTAGAGAGAAACCCGCAATCAGATGGGCTGCTTCAGAATACAGAGGAGAGCGGGTCAACGATTGCAATGTATGCTATGAATCGAGACAACATTGTGACGCAGTTAGATGCAGATCAGGTAGGGCAGCCAACCGGTAGGAGTAATATAGCATTTAACGAGAAACGTAACGGCATATATTTTATTAAGGCAAGCGATACTGTGTTCGCGGATTGTACCTATAAGGTTGTATTCTATGACTTGAAGAATAAGACCTATGACACCGTATATCAGAGTGCCGTCAAGAAAGTAGAGAATTGTTATGTGGACGATCAGGCGGCGTACTTTGTTACTTCAACCACAAAGGAGTTAAGCACTCCGGTCACGGAAAATGGAGAAACGTACGAGGATGATAATTATGTATTCATAGATAAAGTGGATTTTGATACAGGAAAGGTGTCGAAGCAGACGTTCCATTCAATCTATGGCTGGTATAGTGATTTTGTGGTTGGTGTGGATGCACAGGGAAGATATTATATTGCAGGGGTTCTTGTTGACGACGCTAAGAAGGGCAGACTTTATCTGTTTGATCCGAATGGAAACAAATTAGATCAGTGTGCATTGACAGGACGGTGTGATGGATTCTATGGATTTGATCCGCATAGTGGTAATTTTTATTATTGCGGTAGCTATAATTGGAGATATTGGGGCTATGATCATCCTATGGACTGTGTAATGGCGGGAAATGTTACCGATAATAAACTGTCTGTGACGGAAAAGAATATTTCACTGCTTTTTGATTCATTCGGTTATGTGCATGTTCAGCCGGTGCAGATGTTAAACGACCGATATCTCGGAATCTATTCCGGATTTAATAAATGTGCAATGTTGCTAGATTCTAATCACTATGATTATACGGATTACACGGAACAGTCTACGTCCACTGATCTGATATCCGGAAGCGTATCAACAACTAAGGTCAATATTAAGAATACGGCAGCAGTTAAGTTAGCACTTGCTACCGGGGACACGGTCTGTCATAACGATGATGGAATAGAGGATTATGAATTATCCACGGTCGGAACCAGATGCTGTCTGTGTGATGATGGTAAGACACTTGTCTGCCGGGCATCGGAAAAAACCTTAGAGTTATATGATATTGATTCTAAGGAGAAGAAGTTAAAAGTAAAGACCACATATCCGATCCATACATTTGCGATGATGGGGAATCAGTGTATAGTGGTAGAACGTGACGGGGAACAGATCTATGTGGAGACGATTGATTGGACGTATCCAACTGATTTTACAGTAGATGCACCGAAGGCGATGACAGTGGGCGATTATCAGCAGTTGGTCTGTACAGCAAATGCGGCATTTACAATGGACTATACCTATGTGAGTTCAGACGGTAGTATTGTATCCGTAGATGCGGATGGCAATCTCAATGCATGGAAGGAAGGTTCGGCAGAGATTGCGATTACCTGTCCAGGGATAGGTGTATCACATACGATAACTATTACGGTAACAGGCTCTGATATTTCGGATCCGGAGACGGCATATACGTTGAAGGAATCCAATGGAACGAGTTCCTATACGATGCATGCGGGTGAGTATCAGAATTTTGGTTCCGCAAGAAAGGCACATTTATCCCAGCTTGCAAATGGTAATTATGAACGGGTGGAATATATTGGTCAGAAGCTCATAAGGGAAGTCTATAATGCAAATTATGAGTTACAGTCACAAAATGAGATTACTATGGAACTCCCGATATTTGGTGGATACTATGATGGAAAGGATAGTAATTATATAGTAGTCGGTCAGACCAATAAAGAAGAAAAAGATAATGCAGAGGTAATACGGGTCATCCGGTATGATAAGAACTGGAACCGGGTGGCTGCCTGCTCCATTTATGGAAGTAATACATATGAGCCATTTAGTGCAGGAAGTCTTAATATGGTCGAGACGGGAGGCAAGTTGTATATCCATACATGTCATACGATGTATAAGAATCCGTCAGATGGGTTGCATCATCAGTCAAATTGTACTTTTGTAGTAAAAGAGTCTGATATGACACTGGCGGATGCCAATTATGATGCGATGAATATGAGTACCGGATATGTCAGCCACTCCTTTATGCAGTGGATCAATACGGATGGAGAGAATATATACCGGATGGATCTTGGAGATGCTTATCCGAGAGGAATTGCATATAGCAGAACGAGTGTGGATGCAAAGGTTAATGAGCCGAATGTATATGGTACGGTTCTTGTGATTGTCGGTACAACGGGCAACAATTATACCGGACATACATTAGGTGGATTGCAGTTATCGGATTCTTACTGGATTACGGCGGGAAGCGGAATTAAGAGTATGAATGATACCGGATCGAATATATTTGTCGTTACGGGGCACAAAGATCAGACGGACTGCACAACGACCTGGATTACGCAGAATCCAGCGGACGGCAATGTGAAGGCATATGCACCAAAGTTAGTCAAATTAAAGGCCAATCAATTCCTCCTGATGTGGGAGGAATGTACCACATCGGGAACGGAGCAGAAGATTGTAACGAAGATGGCACTGTTG
>JBNMIW010000264.1:0-3149 GCA_050873485.1 Lachnospiraceae bacterium
GTCTGATAAATTGCCGATGCCAGTTCACCATTCGGATTCAAAAGTACCATCTTTGTAACATAACCGCCGGACTCTTCCGTCTTCTTGTTATAGCTATATTCCTCCCACATCAACAGGAACTGATTGTTATTAAGTTTCACTAACTTCGGTTGTCCGGTAGATGCATTGTCATTCTTGCTATGTGCTGTCACTACATTTTCATTAATAGTTCCCTTTTCTTTGTCTACGGATACAACCCATGTATTGTAATTGACTGCATATGTTCCATCATTCCCGCATCCCACAATCAGACAATAATCATCAGACAATTCCATACCACTTAAATTATTACCGGTCCAATTGTTTCCGGTCGAACCGCTGAATTTCTTTACCGTTCCATATGCAGATGGTTTCCGAATCTTATCAGTCATTTTAGTTGCTGTATAGGCAATTCCTCTTGGATAAGCATCTCCCAAATCCACTCTATACACATATGTGTCATCCGTCTTAACAAACTGCATAAAGGAATGACTGACATATCCATACGACAGATTCATTACTCCGCTATACGAATCTATCAATTGCATATCCGATTGCTGTACACAAAATGCACAATTTGCCTGATGATGCAATCCATCATCCCCTGCATACATGGTATGACAGGTATGAACATATAAAGTTCCATTCTTTTCTGCCATACTTAATCCACCAGCCTCAAACGGCTCATAGGTATTGGCTCCATACACAGAACAGGCACCTACCCGATTCCACGCCTTATCATATTTGACAATCCGGAATGTCTCCACACTGTCACTCTGTGCCGAATTGAACTGACCATATACAACAAAGTTATATTGTTCACCACTAAAGAATCCACCAATCAGGGGCAATTCCGGTTTGATACTTTTTTGTTTCACCAATCCAAATGCACTATTATATGTCTCAATCCATACCTTTTGCTCTAAAAATTCTACTCGTTCGTAACCGCCATCCGAAAGCTGCGTCAAGTAAGAAGATATAGTATTTCCATAATAACCGGTCGGCTCCGGATTGTGCATGTTACCAGATGCCTTTCCCTTCGTCGCAGTTGTAGAATAATACTTCGTATTTGCAGATGCAACCGAATCCGTAACCGCAATCGTCAACGTCTTATCCACATTAATCGGTGATGCATGCACTTTGATCGTGGCAGAACCTTTCTTCCATGCAAGCAACTTTCCATTCTTATCAACACTTACTGTATTGGGATCTGAGCTTTCATATGTATAATCCAATACAAAGGAACTGTCCGTCTGATTCGACATAGATATACAATCTCCAACCTGCATAGTTGCTGGTGCCATAACAGAATAATCTGTCGGATATGTCCAATCAATCGTCTCTATATAATAAGCATTATTTTCTTTTTCGATTGCAACACATTGATTACCATACATTGCAAATGTATATACCGGATGTGTTGTCTTTACTTCTGATATCTTTGTCTTCCCGGCTATATCATACTCTGTCAAAGAACAGTCATCCGTCTTAACAATTAATCTATTCCCGTCCGATGTCAAAGCACACCGCGGACCGATACTACTTGTATCCATATCATTTTCATATTCAGATTGTGATGTCTGAAGTGCTAATTTCGAAACATTCGGATTGCCAACATTTAAAACGGAAACTGACACACCGCTATTGAGCAAATTGATACTGGTAGACTGTTCTGTGTGATCCGTATAATCGTAGACGTTGGAGTCTAATAATAACAACGTGTCCGAAGAAAATGTGGTAAGCACCGCTAAATATTTATCATTTAACATAGTTACCGGCTGTTGATGAGTAAAAAATCCCATCTGATATAAAATAGAAAGATTTGCTTCCGGTAACGCAATCTTATTATTTGAATCCACATTACCTGCCATCAAAGATGCCATATAATGATCGTAACCCCAATATCTCCAATTATATTCCCCTTTATAATAGAAATTACCATTGGTTGCATCAAAACCGTAAAATTCATATATTTCTCCTGTGTAAGATTGTTTACTCAGACATTTTCCCTGACGATCATACAACAACAGTTCATCTTCATTCGTTGCCACATACATTCTGCCTTTCGTATCCACTCCTATGCAACTTACAAAATTGCCCCAATAGCCATTACAATATATTGCATCTAATGTTGTTTCTGATGTCTTCCCTGTGATAAGATCATATTTTGTAATTGTGACAGTATATGTATTCCCATATGTCTTATCTCCCACTGTAACTTTTTCTGATAAGGAGCCCGCCTTTCCGGTCATATAATAAAATGCATCCTTGGTAGTATACAGCTGACAGTCACCTGTACGAAAAGTATATACATTCTTATATGACTTTGTATTCAGATCATAAAAAAACACATCATAATACCTATAGTTCTTATTATTATACTTGATAAAATAAATACCATTTTTCTCCGGTTGAAATATAATACGGTCATACCTGGAGGATGTTGAAAACAGATTAGCGTCCAATGATTGTGCAACGGATGCAGCGCCATATTGTGCAATCGTCTCTTCTTTCTTATCCTCACCTTCGTAAATAATTCCTGCCTTTTCATAAGCAGCCTTCGTGTCCGGATTCTCTTTCACCGCTTCTTTATTCACGTCCGGATTGTTCATTGCAGCATCTGTTGCATGTACACAAATACTTTGCAAAGCAAGTACACTAATGCAACCAATACTAAATAAAATCTTTCTCCAACCTCTCATATTAATCTCCTTTCCTAATTTATTAATTATCTATTTATCTTTCAAATTATTCTACATACTCCAAATAAATCCGCTTCTCAAAACCACCTCGTTCATCCGCTTTCTTTGCCCTCATTTTTTCTAATTCCTCTAATGTATATCCTCTTGCAATACAAATTGCCTGTAACACTTCTACTACATCTGCCAACTCTTCTAAATTCTTATCCTCCAAGTATTCCGCAACTTCTTCCTGCAATTTCATATCAAGCGATGCAATATATTCATCATCCGACATAGTATGTGTTACACATGTCTTACCTGCATTTTGAATTATCTCTGGTATCTTATCTCTGACTAATTTATTATGGATTTTCATACACATTTCTCCTCATACTTCCAATTGTGGAATCCACAATTCTTTGCAGATTGATATACCGGAAGAATAATCGA
>JBNMIW010000265.1:0-3146 GCA_050873485.1 Lachnospiraceae bacterium
TATGAGTTCTGCCCTGACCCGTGCCATTGCCTACAATATGGTATGTGGATTTGCCAAGGATGAGCTGTTAAGCGGTGTGACGACCATCCGGACGGTTGGTGGTCTTGGCAGCTTCGACACCCGTCTCCGTGATGAGATTGAAGCCGGAACAAAGACCGGACCTCGTATCCTTGCTGCCAATCAGGGAATCTCTGTTCCCGGCGGTCATATGGCAGGATCTGTTGCTATTGCAGCAGCAAGCATTTCCGATGCACTTGCTCATGTGGAACAATCCAAAAAGGAAAATGTAGATCTGATCAAGCTTATGATCACAGGCGGTGTAATGGATGCCAAAGAAAAGGGTGTTCCCGGTGAATTGAAAATGGCACCGGAGATGGTTGCCGCAGTCTGTGAGAAAGCGCATGCTGACGGTTATCTCGTTGCCGCCCATGTGGAATCCCCGGAAGGTGTTCGTGTTGCCCTGGAAAATGGTGTCGATTCTATTGAACATGGTGCCAGGATGGACGAGGATATGATCCGGCTATTCAAAGAACGCGGTGCATTCCTTTGTACTACGATCTCACCAGCCCTGCCATATGCACTATTCGATCGTTCCATTACAAATGCAACCGAAGTAGAACAGTACAATGGAAATGTTGTCTTTGAAGGAATCGTTGACTGTGCCAAGGCTGCATTAGCCAATGACATCCCAGTCGTGCTCGGCAATGATGTTGGCTGTCCTTGGATCACACAGTATGATTTCTGGCGGGAGCTGTATTATTTCCACAAGTATGTTGGTGTTACCAACTCCTTTGCACTCTATACTGCTACCAAACGAAGTGCCGAACTTGCCGGAATCGAGTCCCTTACCGGCTCTATTGAAAAAGGAAAATATGCAGATATGATCGTAACCGCAGGCAACCCATTAGAAGATCTGCGGGTACTGCGTAATCTGGAAATGGTAATCTCCAAAGGAACGATCCTTAACCATCCTAAGATCAAGAAAAGGAAACAGGTAGAACAGGAATTAGACAAATTCCTGTAATCCTACTCTGTCTGTCTCATGGCTTTCACCTTTTCCTCGCGTGCTTTGAAAATGCGGGGAAATGAGGTGAAGATCACAATAGTTGTGATAATTCCAGCCACAAAGTCTGTAATTCCCTCTGACATATATACCCCTTTAAATCCAAGAAAATGTGTCAACGTAAAGCAAAGCGGTATCATAATAACCACCTTACGCATCACGGCAAGACATAGCGCTGACTTTGCCTGACCCAATGCCACATTGATATTCTGCAATGTCATCTGTACAAAGAACATGATCGATCCCATTAAGAAAAATGGAGTATATTGCTTGACGATCCGTGTAACATTATCACTTGCTGAGAACAGGTAAGCATACAGTTCCGGCACCAGCATGGATACGGACCAGATGCAAAGTGCAAATACAAATGCAATGATGGTGACATACCGGATTCCCTGCTTCAAGCGTTTCGCATTGCCCATTCCATAATTATAGCTGACAAATGGCTGCATACCGTTTCCAAGACCATTTAACGGCAACGAGATCAATTGCAGTGCACTCAGCATGACCGTAAGTGCCGCCGTATAATCTTTGTCACCCCCGGTTGCCTGATTGAGATTAATATTGAATACAATCTGAATCGCACATTCCGTCAGCGTCATAATAAATGGCGTCACTCCCAAAGATACAATGTTGGCAACTCTCGCCGCTGACAACCGCATCTCCGGTATCCGCAACCGGAAGATACTTTTCTTAGAAAAGAAAAAGACAAAGATGCATACACTGGATCCCATCTGTGACAATATCGTTGCCAGACTGGAGCCCCCTACTCCCATTCCCAATCCAAAGATAAAGATGGGATCTAATATAATATTGGCGATTGCTCCGATCAGGATAGAACTCATTGCAATAAAAGAGTGTCCCTGCGTCTGAATAAACGGATTCAGTCCCTGTGCGATCATAACAAATATCGTACCACAGGAATAGATTCTAAGATACGATACGGCAAATGAGATCGCACTTGGCGGACAGCCAAACCAGACAATGATCTGCTTTGAGAATACAAATACCGTCAACCCTAACGTTATTCCTATGATAGCTAACATCATAAATGCCGTATTGAATATCCGGTTTGCTTCGTCTCTATCTCCCTCTCCTAACTTGATTCCTGCCCGTGGTGCACCACCAAGCCCTACTAAGTTGGCAAATGCCTGCATGATCAATGTAATTGGCAGCACGATTCCAAGTGCTGCCAATGCATCCATTCCCGATCCCTTAATCTGGGCGACATACATCCGGTCGACAATGTTATATAAAAATGTAACCAACTGTGCAATGACAGCCGGTATTGTAAGCCGAAACACCAGCGGAAGAATCTTACCCTGTTCTAACTCCTGTGTCATATCCCGCTGCGTCTTCTTCTTGCGTGACATATCATTTCTCCTTACCGGCAATTGTGCATTGCTTCTATCGTTCTTGCCAGATCCTCTTTGGAATGTACAGCCGATACAAACATTGCTTCAAACTGCGACGGTGCCAAATAGATTCCCTGTTGTAACATTGCATTAAAGTATGCGGCATAAGCCTCCGTATCCGCTGAGGTTGCACTGTTATAATCTACAACCGGCTCCTTTGTAAAGAATACACTCATCAGCGAACCTACTTGATTTACCTGTACTCTATCCCCAAACGTATCGCGTGCCGCATCCGCTAATTGTCTGGTTGCATCTGCAATCTGTGGATAGATATGGTCTGCATTTTCTTTCAGAATACGAAGTGTCGTAATTCCCGCTGTCGTTGCAATCGGATTACCGGACAAGGTGCCTGCCTGATACACACCGCCAAGTGGAGCGACCTTTTCCATGATCTCTCTGCGTCCACCGTACGCTGCCATCGGCATACCACCACCAATAATCTTACCAAGTGTTGTCAGATCCGGTGTAATTCCATAATATTCCTGTGCACCGCCAAGCGATAACCGGAATCCTGTGATCACCTCATCAAAGATCAGCAACGCACCATACTGTTTTGTGATCTCCCTTAATTCCTCTAAAAATCCCTGCTTTGGTGGTACCACGCCCATATTCGCAGCTACCAGCTCCACAACTACGGTTGCAATCTCTTTCCCATATTGTTCAAACAA
>JBNMIW010000266.1:0-3122 GCA_050873485.1 Lachnospiraceae bacterium
AACCTTCATTTCCTGTCATCAATCGAAATTGATCTGGGTCCTTAACAAGAATTTCATGTACAAATTGGTCGTATTCATCGATGATGACATAAATTTTGTCATCAATAACATCTTCCGCAACACTCAAAAAATCTGTAATGAGCGCTGACATACCGTACAAAAATACAAAGAATCATTTCCTTTTTGACCACCGCCATTTTCTGGCATGATCTGCAGAACACTTACTTCCTGTTTCTTGTTTTCACTATTTTTAATATAGGAAAATCCTGTCTGATTAACGGCAACGCCGTTCTCATCGACGATTTCAAGCATCCAGTAAAGCGGCCCAAAGAAGGAGCTTGGACACTCATAACTAAGTTCACCGGTTGTACTTGATGTCAAGTATTCCTTACTTCCCTCACTCTTATTAAACTTACCATTACCATCCGCATCATAATAAAGTGTCGCTGTGTACTTACTACTATTTACAACTTCATACTTAAACTTTAACGTATGGGATGATAGCAGCGTGTCTTTATCAAAGCGATTATATGTTGCTGGCATACTCTTAACCATAAGCTTCGGTCGTTTTGCAGCATTTCTATACACCTGTGACAGAAGCTCCTTTGTTCCGTTAACAGTAACCGCATTTCCTGCTGGATCCGTTACCTTATCACTTACAGTTCCGGTTGACGATGCAAATACTGACACATATCCTGTCAGAGAATCCCCAAGTGAACCATCCGCATCACAGAATACATCCACAACTGCGTCCTGATCAAAATCCCATACAACCGAAGCGGTTGTCTCCGTCTTAGCTTTTTCGCTCTGCTTTTTACATGCATCCAACACCTTAAACATATTACTGTCTGGATCAATAGAATTCTGCAAATATCTGTTTGCATTTCCATCTTTATCTTTGGCTGTCACAACCATCCTATAGGCATTAGACACTTTCTTGCTCAATACAACCGGCATTCCCGCATCAATATATTCTTTTAATGCAAGATAGCGATTATATGTAATATCATTACCATTCAAAGCTGTAAATGTCTTCTGATCATACTCATTGCTGGCTACACTTGAACCATTCCTATATACAAGAGACGCCAGATTCTTACCGCCACCAAAATTCTGGTTGTTAGGGCTTCCAGAATACATCAAATCCCCATTATGCGAATACATATTATATATTGGATAATATACTAACTTATCCAATAAATTAGATACATTCTTGTTTTCGATAAGATTCTGTGTCTGCAAAAACTGAAACTGCCCAGCATTATCGTGCAATGCAGATGTATTACCGCCAATATATATCAGATCATAAGTTCCAAGAATCTCCGTTTTATCACCGGCAAATTCTTCTGTTGACATCTGAACCAGATTAATCTTGTTATAAGGAATATTCAATGCATCCGCAAGTTTTGCCCTTGAAAGTTCCCATTGATAATACTCTGTTCCTTCTTTCAGTTGTTCCTTTGTTTTACCATTCACAACATCTTGTGGTGATGTATAATAATCACCCTTCGGATTTTTCTCGCTACGTATGTATCTATCTCGAGATTTTGCCAAATCCGAATCAATTGGATAACATGGCTGCAGCTCCAATACCGTGAACATAGATGCCGCAGAATCCGAACCTCCCATACCACGATACTTTGATGAGTTAATCAGATCAGCAATTACCTTTGCTGTCTTGGCACTCGCAGATGTTGTTATAATGCTGAAATCACTTCTTGTTGTGATCATAACATTATCATACTTGGAAACGCCATTTGTTTCAGCAACCATATAGTAAAGATCCAAATAGTTAGTCTCTCTTCTATTTGTTGCATCATCTACCTGCTTCTGTCCGATTCCCATAGTTACATCATAGACGATATGAATCTTTCCATACATAGCAGACGCAAACTTTCTATACAATTCATTTGAGATTGACTGACCGATACATCCATCTTCAATGACGATCATATCATACTCATCAAAATCGACACTCAATAAATCGTTTTCATAATCAGATAACTGAACGAAGTCGTTTCTGATGTAATCCGGATAGGTTTTTGAACGCTTATTATAGGCAAGTGTCTTGAAGGTTGATGTATCCGCAAGCTTATAATACTTTTGATTTGTATCCTGACTTGGAACAAGCTGTACACTGCTTTGATCAAGGCCACTTCCCTTTACACCATATAATGGTGTAGTAACCTCTGTACATTGAGTATCATCGCCAATACCCAGCAATGCTTTTGTCTTTGCATTATCAGTCTCTAATGTTCCAATTGTTAAGACCTTCGCCATATCACCCGCTGGTTCTGGTGAAACAATCTTCCTATCTGTTACAATATCTGTTCCGTCCTGCTTCACATCTTCGAACTGCACTTCGGAAGGATAAACCTTTGACCAGACACCATTGTCAGACTGTGTCTTACCATTAATACCCAGATACAGAGATCCCTTTGTATGTGACAAATACTCTCGTGCAGAAATGCCAGTTGGCCAGCTAAATGTATAGTAATACATTTCATTTGGACCAAATACACTTTTAGCAAGATCAGCCATTGTCTTTGCATTCGTATCATCACTTGTTGATCCTAATCCATCGATTACCAATGGCTTATAATCACCAACTGCATAAGAATGCAGAACATCATAGATATCCTCGCTGATATCGTTGCTCTTGGAGAACGGCTCCGTCGCATCATTACTTACATAGATAAAATCTGCATTTGACAGATATTTCAATGCGTCATTGTATTCTGCAAGACCTTTTTCTGTTGACTTGTTTGCTTCCAAAATCCGGCTATTGAATACCTTGTACTCAATTTTATCGTCATGCATAGCCTGTTCAATTGTTCTATTTCCATCAATTACATAATCCTTAAATCCGCTAAATCCGCCATTTTCAATATAAGTCTTAAGCGTAGATGCGTTCGGTGTCAAAACTCCTGACGTGTCCTTCAATGTTGAAGACGTAATCTCCGCAATGTGATATACAGAATCCACTTCCGTATCATCCTGCGAATACGAATTCTCAATGATGTAGTCAATCATTGTTTTTTCACTGACTGACCCAGACGCATCTGCTATAAGCTCACTATCTTCCAGCAGATCATTACCATTCCCAGCAAAGGAGAACGAAG
>JBNMIW010000267.1:0-3088 GCA_050873485.1 Lachnospiraceae bacterium
CTAATTCACTTAATGATATGTTGCATCTGGTTCGTATAAATTTTAGTCCATTCATATTATTGTACCCTTCCTGATCTGTAATTTATTGATAAGCACTTTCAACAATATGAATTTTATCCAAGGTTGACAGCAAGTGTCAACCTGTAATCTTATATAAACTTAATTCAATTAAGTCATTTCCCCCATATCTGTTTACCATTCAAGAGAGCCGAATGATCCAATCGTGTAATTACTATTCCTTCTCTGGGTTGATATATATTTCTCCAAACTATATATTTTCTCCCCTTAGAGCACCTTCGATCCATTTGCCATCAACTTAAACGTCGCACCAAGCATATCTGCTGCCCCTCTGCACATCATCATCCGTTCAAGAAAGATCTCAAAATATTCATACATCGAGCATATCTTTGGGTCAATCTGAAGGTTAAGTGATATCGTCTTCTTATCTACATTGATCTTCAATTTATGGGCTGTTACCGCATAATTCACCCTGTCATGAATATCAAATGCAGCCTTTCCCTTTTCATCCCTCACTCTGTCCCGTCTTACATCTGTCTTATCCGCAATAATAAGTGCCGCTGATATAGGATCAACCGCTCCTCCTGTCGACTCATCATGGTTCGATATAGCTGATACAATGGTAATTCTGTCTTTTACATTTAAGTCGGTTTTCTTTAATATCTCATTGGCAAGCAATCCGCCGTATTCAGCATGATGCATCCGGTTAACGGCATTGCCAATATCATGCATATATCCTGCAATTCTGGCTAATTCCATATCATGTTTGGAATATCCAAATTTATCAAGGATCATGGCAGCCGTCTGTGCCACGATCATACAATGTGTCTGTGAATGTTCTGTATAACCCAAAAGTCCTAAGTTATAATTTCCCTTTTCAATAAATGCATTCACTTCTTCATTCTTCTTTATCTCATCAAATATCAAATAATTCATCCCCTGTTTTCTAATTCAATCGTGCCAACGCTTCCGTTGCCAACGCACTTCGTACCGATTCTTTTTCGGTAAATGTGATCTGTGCACATTTATGACTTCCTTTCATATTATGTGCAATATAGGTAAGCCCAGAATTACTTTTATCCAAAAAGGGAACATCAATCTGATTCGTATCTCCAAGTATAACCAGCTTAGATCCCTGACCACATCTCGTTACAATATCCCTGATCAATGATCTGCCAATATTCTGTGCCTCATCACATATAATAAAACTATTCTTGATGCTCATCCCCCTGATATATGCCAAAGGAAATACTCTCAAGATTCCCGTCTCCATCATATCGTCAATCTGCATTTGAATCTGTTCATCCGCCTCATGCGTTCCTTTTCTCAACAGATCCTCCAGATTGGAATAAAAACATCCTAGCAACGGACGTGTCTTATCTTCCAATTCTCCCGGAAGAAACCCGAACCCTTCATCACTGGATACATTGGCACGTCCAATATATATTTTGTCATATACCGTTCCACTATCCTGTCTGCTGCAATTTTCCCGATAAGTCTTATCGAGAGCCGCCGCCATAGAAAGAAATGTCTTTGCCGTTCCCGCCGGTCCTCTCAGAATAACAAGCGGGATCTCTTCTGCCGGAGCCAGCAATGCATCCAAGGCAAATCTCTGTAATCGATTCTGTGGCCGGATTCCAAATGCTGTCGTATCTTTTAATAGCCTTATGCGACCATCTCTATACACACACAGTGCAGATGTATTTCCATCCGTTAATGTAATATATTCATTTGGCACAAAATCCTCTTGCACATCCAGTATAACCGGATCGATGTTCTGTTCTTTATAGATCCGATCGATCATTTCACGGGTTGCCGGGACCTCACGATATCCCATATATGCTGTATCTTTGATCCGGTCATTCTTATATTCCTGTACTTCTACACCACATACCGCTGCTGCAATCCGCATCATAATATCATTTGTAACAAGTATGACTGCCCGTTTGGTCTTTCCTGCAATTCCAATACAAGAACTAATAATCCGATTATCCGCTTTCTTAATATCAAAACCCTCCGGAAGATTATCCTGTGATACTTCATTTGGTTCAAATATCAGCTTTCCCCCTGTTTCTTTCAACTTCACACCCTTGATCAGATTTCCCCTCTTTCTGATGTCCTCTAATATTCTTGCAGTCTGACGTGCATTATATCCTAATTCCCCATCCAGATTTTTCTTGGAATCCAACTCCTGAAGTGTCGTTCCTGTAATCACAACGGTATTGTCCTCAAATCCAAATATGGCATTCGGACTTTGGAGCAGTATATTCGTATCTAATACATAGTATTTTTTCATAGAGTGCATTCCCTTCTTTACATATATATTTTTATCACCTACAGTGTAAAGAAATCCTATATTTCATGCTATCACCATCATGTAAAAACAATGTAAAGCTTTCATAAACAAGTAATAATCCTGTACAGTCCATAAATCAAAAAAGGAAGAACCTAACAGCTTCTTCCCTAATTTCATATCAGTTTTTAATCAACAGCTTCTTTCTTAACCGCAGATAACTTACGATCATAATGATTCCCGTTACAACCCAGGAGATTGGATAAATGATAATAAGCACCCAGAATTCATGCACCGCAACACAGGCAGTTGCAATCCAGATCAGACGCAATACACAGGAACCAAACACCGTGATCAATGCCGGTTGCAGGGAATGTCCCAATCCACGCATGGCACCGCCACTGATCTCATATGTAGAGGTCAACAGTTCTAACGTGGTTGCGATCACAAGTCTTGTTGTCGCATATTCCAATACAGAAGCGTCCGTTGTATATAATCCTAAGAAAAACGATCTTCCAAGCACGAACACAGCCGATAACAGCCCACAAAATACCATCGAAAATGCCATATTGATCCGAAAGATCTTGCGGCACCGATCGTATTCTCCTGCTCCATAATTCTGACTCGTAAAGGTAACTGTGGTCTGCGCAAATGCATTCACAATAAAATAGGCAAAGAATTCATAATTCAGTGCTGCCGCCGATCCTGCTACCGCATCCGAGCCAAAACTGTTGATCGTACTCTGAATACAGACATTCGCAAGCGAAAACACCATCC
>JBNMIW010000268.1:0-3078 GCA_050873485.1 Lachnospiraceae bacterium
ACCGGACAATGGATAACATCCTAATGTACGGAAACGTACCATTTTCATCTCCGGTACTTCTCCCGGATTCAGACGCATACGGTCATCATCCACCATAATGATATTGCCATCACGGTATACAACCGGACGCTCTGCCGCAAAGTAAAGAGGAACGATCGGAATATTCTCTCTCTTGATATACTGCCAGATATCTTTCTCTGTCCAGTTTGAAATCGGGAATACACGAATACTCTCTCCCTTATTGATCTCTGTGTTATATAACTTCCACATTTCCGGTCTCTGGTTCTTCGGATCCCAGGCATGTGCTTCATTACGGAAAGAGAAGATTCTCTCTTTTGCACGGCTCTTCTCCTCATCACGTCGGCCGCCACCAAATGCTGCCGTGAATCCATACTTATTAAGTGCCTGCTTCAATGCCTGCGTCTTCATAATATCGGTATAGCTTGAACCGTGATCAAATGGATTGATTCCACGTTTTACACCATCTTCGTTAATATACTCTAACATCTCAATTCCTAAATCCTTTGCAACCTGATCACGGAACTGGATCATTTCCTTAAACTTCCATGTTGTATTCACATGTAAAAACGGGAACGGCGGTTTCTCCGGATAAAATGCTTTCATCGCTAAATGCAGCATAACCGAACTGTCCTTTCCAATCGAATACAACATTACCGGCTTCTCGCATTCCGCTGCAACCTCCCGGATAATATAAATCGCTTCTGCTTCTAATTCATCTAAATGTGATAATCCACTCATTTTTTCACTCCTCTTCTTTGTATTAATATTGATTCGAATTCCTTCGATCGACATCAATTGTCTCCGTGGTTCCATCTGTCTTATGTATATTCCAATGGAGAATATCACCTTCTGAAGTAACATTCATCACACTTCCATTGCCTCCGATGTCTGCACCTAAGAAGAATTCTATGGCTCCGACCGGACACTCTTTTACACAGGACACACAGCCCCAACAGTCTCTTGGATAATCCATATTGGCTTTTTCCTCTTTGAGAGAGATCAATGTACCCGGACAGACCTGCGTACATCTTCCACATGCAATACATTTGTCCTTGTTAATTCGTATGCTCATATTCTCCCTCCTTTACAATATCCCGCCAGATCAATTCGATCTTACCATCCCGCATCTTGGAATTGAGATAACGGTAATATGCTTCATCCGTCTCCGGATAATCCTGATTCTCATTAAACGAATGCCATCTGGTCTCTTTCCTGCCGCGTAAATGTGCGATCAGCGACTTACAGACAACCAGGCGTTCTTTCAATTCGTAGGCAAATAATAATTCATGCATATCCTTTGCCCCGATATGATCTGTGAGTGCAATGATCTGATCGATCTTCTCATCTGCTAACCGCAACTGATTCTCATTGTATTGATAGCCGGTTGCAATTCCTCCTGCATACTCATCCATGACCTTCTGCATGGCCTCTTCCAATTCCTCTATTGTAAATGCAGGCTGTTCTGTTGCCCGAATCTTCTCATATTCTAATAGAGTCCTGCTCGCATTCTCCTGTAACAATGCCGAGTCGGACGGTGTCCATTGTCCCTTATTCTCTTCCAATCTTCTTATGATATCTACCGCAGCAATCTCACCTTCCGCTAAAGCACCTGTCACATACTTCTGTGGACATCCGCCTGCAACATCACCTGCTGCATATAGCCCATGAATGGTTGTCTGCCGATTCGTATCTACCCAGAAACCACTTGCAGTATGACCACCTACAATATACGGTTCCGTTCCCTGAATCTCTACATCCTGTTCCTTTGGCATCTTTCCTGTCTCAATCCATCGAAGAGTCTGACTTGGTGCCATGTTAAGATATGCCTTCAACAATTCTTCATTCTGCTTCTCTGTAATTCCACTTGTCTGCAAGTAACACGGTCCATGTCCTAACTGATTCTCCCGAACCGTTCCGTATACACGCTCACTTGTTGTCAGACCGTAATGCTTCTCATACACGGTTCCTCTCGAATTCACCTGCTTGGCTCCAACTCCCTGTGCGATCGTTCCGGTCGGTGCAATCGTATCCTTACACCGCAATGCAATAAATCGCATCTCAAAGGATGTCATTTCTGCCCCTGCCCGGATTCCCATTGCATATCCAGCTCCGGTATTAAATGGCGGATACCACATCTTATGTCTGGAAAATCCCGGATTGTTCGGACGATACAATCCCGCTGCTCCACCGGTTGCAATCAGCACTGCCTTCGCCTGAATCTCATAAGCAACCTCATCCGTAACCGAAAAACCAACTGCTCCATACACCCGGTTATCCTCTACCAACAAATCTGTAATATTGATATGGTTGAGCACCTCTACCCGGTCTGCCTCTTCAACTGCTTTTGCAAGAATCGGCTTGAAGTTCTCTCCGTTGATCTTAATATTCCGATTGCCTCTGGCTACATAATCGCCATTCTCATCCTTCAGGATCACCAGGCCCAATCGTTCCATGTCCTCAGTCACTTCATTGAAATGCTCTGCTGCCGTCAACAACAGATCTCCTCTTACAATCCCTGCTGCATCCTTCGTTGCGTAATCTACATAATCCTGTGGAACATGTCCTTTCGTTATGTACGCGTTAATCGCATTCACACCTGCCGCAAGGCAACCACTTCTCTTAATATTCGCTTTCTCAGCTATCAAAACTGACAGATTCGAATTCCGGCTGATGGTCAGTGCTGCGTAGCAGCCAGCCGTTCCACCACCAACGATCAGCACATCTGTCTGAATCCGTCTGACTTGTAATCTCTCCACGGTATCTCATATCCTTTCCTCATGTTAGGTGCATTATAACACCTATTTCCCTATTTGTAAAGTAGGTTAATAGGAAAAGTAGAAATTTTACCCTTGCACAGCGTGAGTGAGACGGATGATATGTGAGGGCACATGCGAAAGAATATGAATAAGCCATGTAGGTTTGCCTTTATGGTACGCAGGCACGCTTGCGCTATGCTTCATACGCAACGGTGCTAGGTTCGTAAGAACCTCACCAAGCACCGGCGTAATCAGAATGCCTTGCTTAACCATATAAGACAAACCTACATGGCTTTATTTA
>JBNMIW010000269.1:0-3070 GCA_050873485.1 Lachnospiraceae bacterium
GAAGCGAGAAGATTATGATAATGATAGGATTATGCAAGTGTGGATGGATACTAAGGAGAAAATGATGGTTAAGGCTGTATTATTTGATATGTTCGAGACATTGATCTCACATTATAATTGTCCGGTATATTTTGGTAAGGAAATGGCAGCAGATGCAGGAATTCCGGCAGAGAAATTTATTCCGATGTGGCGGGCAATGGAATCTGATCGCAGCGTTGGAAAGCTGACATTTGAAGATACAATACGGATCATATTAGAAGAATATAAATGTGAGGATATAGAAGAAAAACTTCGGACAATTGTTAGAAAACGGGTGGCAACGAAGGAAGAATGTTTCCGGCATCTGGATTTGCAGATTCGTCCAATGTTAGAAGGTCTACGAAGACGGGGAATTAAGGTGGGACTGATCAGCAATTGTTTTTCTGAGGAAGCAATGGTGATTCGGAGAAGTGTGCTGTTTTCGTATTTTGACGCAGTGTGTTTGTCCTATGAAGAAGGTGTAGAGAAGCCGGATAAATTGATCTACGAACGTTGTATGGACAAATTATCTGTCTCACCAAAGGATTGTATTTATGTCGGAGACGGTGGAAGTCATGAGCTAGAGACTGCTAAGAGTATAGGAATGCGGGCAATGCAGGCAGTCTGGTATCTCAAGGAAGGGACGATGCAGCCAACGACAAGAATGGAAGAATATGAGCAGTTAGAGCGGCCGCTTGAGCTGTTACAGATTGCAAGCGGGATTCCGGCATCGGTGTTTGTCGCACCGAGTGCAGATGTGATAGGAGATGTTGAAGTGGGAGAGAATGCCGGTATCTGGTACCATGCAACCGCTCGTGCCGATTCCGATCATATTACGATTGGCAAAGGAACAAATGTGCAGGATAATTGTGTACTCCATGTAGATGAGGGACATCCGCTGACAATTGGAGATTATGTAACGATCGGACATGGGGCAATCGTACATGGATGTAGCGTTGGGGATGGTACATTGATCGGTATGGGCGCCATTTTGCTAAATGATTGTAAGATTGGTAAGAATTGTATTATTGGTGCAGGAGCATTGGTGACCGGTGGCATAGAGATTCCGGATGGCTCGGTTGTATTAGGTAATCCCGGTAAGGTTCGTCGGAGTATCCGGCCGGGAGAGATCGAACGGAATCGGGAGAACGCACAATATTATATCGAAGAAGCGAAAAAAATGATTGATTATTGAGAATGTGCGTGGTACAATAACCCATGTATGGAAAAGACAGTGAAGGAAAGAGTACTGTGTCAGAACCATCCAGAGAGAACAACGTATGCTGGAAGTTGTTTATGGGAAAGATATAGGAAGACCATTCCTGAGTCGTGCGTAGAAGAGAGAATATCTCGAAGCGTTACCGTGTAGCTACGTTATAAGCATTGAGTGAAACATAAGGTGGAACCGTGTATTAGCACCCTTAGGTATGATGACATATCTATCGGTGCTTTTTTTACTTTATAGGAGATTTACCTTATAAAGAAAATAAAGTAAAGATGGGAGATCTGAGATTTCCTAAGGAATAAAAAGGAGAAAGAATATGGTTAATTTCAAAGAGAATGAAGAGTTAAAGACATTGAATCATTCCTGCGCTCATTTAATGGCACAGGCGATTAAGCACCTGTATCCACAAGCAAAGTTCTGGGTAGGTCCGGTTGTAGCAGAAGGATTCTATTATGATGTGGATTTCGGTGATGAGACTGTAAATGATGAGACGATTGCAGCAATTGAAAAAGAGATGAAAAAGGTTGCAAAGACCGGTAAGAGAATTGTTCGTAAGGAGATCACCAAGGAAGAAGCATTGGAGATGTTCAAGGATGATGAGTATAAGTTAGACTTGATCAATGGTTTAGAAGATGGCACGATTACCTGTTATGAGCAGGGTGATTTTACAGATCTTTGTAGAGGACCTCATGTTGATAATGTAAAATTATGCCGTAACTTTAAGCTGATCCGTCATTCCGGTGCATACTGGAAGGGTGACAGCAAGAATAAAGTATTGCAGAGAATCTATGGTGTATGTTTCCCTACAAAGGAAGAGTTAGAGGATCATTTAAGATTATTAGAGGAAGCAAAGGAAAGAGATCACAGAAAGATTGGTAAAGACATGGGATTGTTCATGGTAGACGATCTGGTTGGCCGTGGTCTTCCGATGTTCCTTCCAAAGGGATATACAATCTGGCAGGAGCTGGAGAACTATATCAAGGCAAAGGAAAGAAAACTTGGTTACCTTCATGTTATGACACCTTGTGTTGGTACGGTGAATCTGTATAAGACTTCCGGACACTGGGATCATTACAAGGATAACATGTTCCCGGCTATGGAGATGGAGGGCGAGTCTTTCGTATTACGTCCGATGAACTGTCCGCATCATATGATGATCTACGCAAATCGGATGCATTCCTATAAGGATCTTCCAATCCGTATCGGTGAGATCGCGCATGACTTCCGTTTCGAGGCAAGTGGTACATTGAAGGGTATTGAGAGAGGACGTCATTTCTGCCAGAATGATGCACACATCTTCGTAACACCGGAGCAGATTGAGGAAGAGTTTACAAGCGTTGTAAATCTGATCTTTGACACATACAAAGATTTTGGTATTACCGATTACCGTTGTGTATTGTCATTAAGAGATCCTGCAAATAAAGAGAAATATCATGATGATGATGAGATGTGGAATACAGCAGAGGATGCTTTGCGTAAGGTTATGAATGATATCGGTATTGAATATACAGAGGAGATTGGCGAGGCTGCTTTCTATGGTCCAAAGCTTGATGTTAACGTAAAGCCTGCTGTTGGTAATGAGTATACTTTATCTACCTGCCAGTTAGATTTCTGTCTGCCGGCTAAGTTCCAGTTATCTTATGTGGACAGTGACGGTGAGAAGAAGACACCGGTTGTTCTTCATAGAGCAATTCTTGGTTCTTTGGACCGTTTCATGGCATATATCTTAGAGGAGACAAAGGGTAATCTTCCTACCTGGTTAGCACCGGTTCAGGTTAAGGTTATGCCGGTTAAGACCGATAACGAAGAATTGATGGCATATGCACA
>JBNMIW010000270.1:0-3038 GCA_050873485.1 Lachnospiraceae bacterium
ATGATCCGCCATCGGAAACAACATATTGCGATCTACTTTTCCAAACGTCTCCTCCGATTGTCGCAGTACTTCATCTGCAATTTCCAAGCAAACAGGGGATATGGATTTTGCAAGCTCTTCGGAATCACCCCGTTCCGTCGACTCCTGCAATGAATATACCGTATCGGTATCTCTTGTCTCCATTCGTTCATTGATCTTCTTTCCAAATCCAATTCCTTTTCCCATAAGCAGATACTCACAATGATTCTCATCATGAATTGCAATGACTGCATTATGGTTCAACACTTTTTCTACTCGATACATCCTAAACCCCCTGATGCTTTTCTCTTACCTATTATTCATAAAAATCTACGGCAAATAACGTATCTCCTGCCTGAATATCTCCGGTCTTTACAACCCGTACCTTTTGATTATCTTCCATTTCTGAACATATTACCGGCGACATGACAGATGGTGCATTTGCTTTCAGGTAATCCAGATCTAATTTCATCATCGGTTCACCTTTTTTCACTTTCTGACCATTCTCAACAAATACTTCAAATCCTTTTCCGTCTAATTTGACGGTATCAATTCCTACATGGATCAACAAACTGATTCCGGACTCTGTCATAAATCCAATTGCATGTTTGGTATCAAACACAAATGCAACCTCACCATCTTCCGGTGCTCTTACGATATTGTCAACCGGTGTTACCGCTGCTCCATCTCCTAACATCTTGTTAGAAAATACTTCATCCGGAGTATCCGATAACGGTGCTGCAACTCCGGTGATCGGACTTGCGATCATAACCGTCTTAACTACCTTCTGTGCTTCCTGAGCAACATCATCCCCAATATTGTCTTCATGCATCTTCTCATCTGCGGTTGCCTGATATTCCTCATTCGGTGCTGTCTCCAGATAATCTTCCAGATTTGATTTGATCACGGTTACTTTTGGACCATAAATGATCTGAACACCATTTCCCTTGTGTACCACACCGGATGCACCGGTTGATTTTAACAATGTATCATTCACCAGTTCCGGCTTAAATACAGTACAACGGAGTCTGGTTGCACAACAATCCACATCGGAGATATTCTTCTTACCCCCAAGTCCGTTACAGATATTCTGTGATATCGGATCATCGATCGCTGTCTCTCCATGTTCTCCATTCTTCTTTGCTTCCACATCACTTCGACGATAAAGCTTCACTTCTTCATCCTCTTCACCACGTCCCGGGGTCTTCAGATCCATCTTGCGGATCAACAGGCTGAATAAGAAGTAGTAAACAACGAAATAAACCACACCTACGATCACGATCCAGATCCAGTTTGTCTTTGCATTTCCCTGCATTATACCAAATAAGGTCATATCAATCAAGCCGCCGGAAAATGTCATACCGACACCAACATTACAGATATGCATCAACATATATGCAAGTCCCGCAAATACACAATGGATACCATAAAGGATCGGTGCTACAAACAAAAATGTGAATTCAAGTGGTTCTGTAATACCGGTCAGCATAGAAGTAAGTGCTGCCGACAATAACAATCCTCCAACCTCTTTTTTCTTGTCATCTTTCGCCGTCTTATACATTGCAAGTGCAGCTCCGGGCAAGCCAAAGATCATAAGTGGGAATTTGCCGGACATGAATCTTGTTGCAGATACTGCAAAATGTTTTACGCTTGGATCTGCTAACTGTGCAAAGAATATATTCTGTGCACCTTCCACCATCTGACCTGCCACTTCCATCGTTCCGCCGACACCGGTCTGCCAGAACGGAAGGTAAAATACATGATGCAGTCCAAACGGAATCAAAATACGCTCCATGAAACCATATACCCATGTTCCTGCATATCCGGAATTGAGTACCACATTACCGACTGCGTAGATTCCCTGCTGGATCACCGGCCATACAAAGAACATCAAAATACCAACAAACGTATAAACCAATGCACAGATGATCGGTACAAACCGTGTTCCTCCAAAGAATGATAATACCTGCGGTAATTCAATCTTATAAAACCTATTATGCAATGCCGCAACACCAAGTCCTACGATAATACCTCCGAATACACCCATCTGCAAAGAGGTAATTCCACATACGGATGTGGTTGCACCCTCTAACATGTTCTCTGCTCCACCGTTAATATTGATCATTGCACTGATTGATGCGTGCATGATGAAAAATGCGATCGCCGCAGCCAACGCCGCAACCTCTTTTTCCTTCTTTGCCATACCAATCGCCACACCCATAGCAAATATGATCGGCAGGTTTGCGAATACAATATTACCGGCATCACTCATAACCTGAAATATCGCATTTAATATGGTTCCCTGTCCCATTATCTTTGTCAGATTATAAGTCTCTAACATTGTCTCATTTGTGAACGAGCTTCCTAATCCAAGTAACAATCCAGCTACCGGAAGAATTGCGATTGGAAGCATAAAAGATCTTCCAACTCTTTGTAATACACCAAAAATCTTGTCTTTCATATGCATTCTCCTTTTCTTTTGATTATTGTGTACTGGGATATTCTGTGTTATTCGGGTGAAACCCTGAATTAGTAAAAATAGAAATAAAAAAGGGCATTAACACACATAAATATCCAAAAATATTCATGTACAGTTAATGCCTCACTCGTTCGAATAAGTTACATACCGTATCATTAATCTAAACTTAACATATCATGTTGTCTCTGTCAACCCTGAATCATCATTTGTATTTAATCTGTGTTGAATATGACCGCACGCCTCATATATCATTCCGATTCCAAAGCATAATATACTGATAACGGATATCGTAAGACCCAAAAAATATCCGGGTGCCACATAACGAATCGTTATTGTATGTCTTCCTTCTGTGAGCGGAACACCCAAAAAAGAGGTATTTACCTTTCGTGCAGTCACCTGTTTTCCATCCACAAGTACCTGATATCCATCCCGATATGGATAAGATGTTACAAAATAGCCTCTTTTATCCATCTTAACGGAACCTTGAAAAGCCGTACTTCCATCCTTCTTTTTCTTTTCTATTACCGGCACTGTCGCACTA
>JBNMIW010000271.1:0-3028 GCA_050873485.1 Lachnospiraceae bacterium
CGATAGTACTTTGTAGCACCCTTCTGTGCACCACATCCAAGTACCTGTGTTACGGTAATACCGGTAACACCTACTGCGTTAAGAGCAGTCTTGAGTTCTTCGAACTTGCTCTGCTTACAGATGATATCGACTTTAGAAAGCTTCACATCAGAAGCAACCGGAGTAGAATTTTCAACAACCTGTACCGGAACAGCCTCATCGACCGGAATACCGGCACCTGCAATCTCACCATCAATATCAGCCGGTGTAAATGGTGCGAGATCATTTACCATAGAAGCACCACTGATACGGTCGCCATATGTTAAGAAACCAGCGTAAGCAGTCTCCAAACCATGCTCGGTTGCATCCAGACCAACGATCTCTTCCTCTGGTGTAACACGAAGACCGAAGATCTTCTTGATAATTAAGAATGTGATAGTAATGGTAATTGCTGTCCAGATGGCAGTTGCGAACATACCAAGTAACTGAATACCTAATAACTTGAAACCACCGCCGTAGAACAGACCAAGCATTGGGTTGCCTGCACTATCAGCAAGACTGTAAGTTGGAGCTGTATCAGTTGCAAATAAACCAACAGCAATTGTACCCCAGATACCGTTCATCATATGTACGGCTACGGCACCAACCGGATCATCAACACGGATCACATTATCACAGAACCAAACACCAAATACAACTAAGACACCGGATACGGCACCAATGATTGTAGCACCCAAAGCATCTGCGACATCACAAGGAGCTGTGATCGCTACCAAACCGGCTAAGGAAGCATTTAGACACATAGAAACATCCGGTTTACCATATTTTACCCAGGTAAAGATCATACATACTACAGTAGCAACTGCCGGAGCAATTGTAGTAGTTACGAAGATGGCACCTAACTGACCAACGCTTGTTGCGGCTGCACCATTGAATCCGTACCAGCCAAGCCATAAGATGAATACACCGAGTGCACCAAGTGCAATGTTATGTCCAGGGAAAGCACCGACCTTAATCTTGCCATCTTTGTCTTTGGTGAACTTACCAATTCTAGGTCCAAGGATTGCAGCACCGATCAATGCGGAGATACCACCTACCATATGAATACAGTTAGATCCGGCAAAATCGTGGAAGCCCATCTGAGCTAACCAGCCACCGCCCCATGTCCAGTGAGCTTCAATCGGATAGATCACAGCGGAAATGACTGCGGAATAAATACAGTAAGATAAGAACTTGGTTCTTTCAGCCATGGCTCCGGACACGATCGTAGCGGTCGTTGCACAGAATACTAAGTTGAATACGAAATTCGACCAGTCAAAATTTGCATAATCTGTAAAGATGTCAAAGTTTGGTGTTCCGGTGAAACCACCAAGAGCATCCTTTCCTAAAAACAATCCAAAACCGATTAAGATAAACATTACAGTACCGATACAGAAGTCCATCAGGTTCTTCATAATAATATTACCGGTGTTCTTTGCCCGGGTAAATCCGGCCTCCACCATCGCAAAACCTGCCTGCATCCAGAATACCAGCGCGGCACCGATCAGGAACCAGACGCCGAACACTTCGCCATCAATGGCACTCAAAATTTCTTTCGTCATAAGACATTCCTCCTTCTCATTAAAAAATGAAAGGCGCCTCACCCACTTGTTACGAAAGCTAGAATGCTCTCGTTCCAACTGGGAAAGACGCCTTTGTCTTTGTTTGGATTTCTCCTCGTTATGATAATATAATGATAAAAAAAGATGCTCCACGCCTTATGTGAAGCATCTTTGCTCTTAACAATTCCCTATTATACTTAAGATTGTTAATTTGTCAATACTTTTTTTTAATTTTTTTAGGGCAAAACAAAAAATATATGGAAAAGTAGGTAGTATAGTGTTAAGGAAGTTAAGGATATAAAAAGGATTGCATTGTTTAAAACATCTGTGTATGATAGCAAGGAGAAGATGGTAGACACAAGGAGGATCACAAGATGGGATTGGTATATTTACAGGGAAAGGATATGCAATATGTACAGGATGATTCTATGCAGGGTATCTACTATTATGAAGGAATATTACGACAAAAGGGAATCTGTGTTCCGTCCGGAAAGCTGCATTTTACATGGAAACAGGGGGAAGTAAGGGTACTTTCTTTTCATGTGCAGCCAATTGAATGGCAGGCGGAAGATCATAATGAAATTCCAATCTATGGGGTAGTAATAGATCCCCAATATGAAATACAGGGAAATGAGCAGGAAATTCAACAGTTCTTTGAACAGATTGTGGCTGAACCAACGTTTGTACAAAGAAGAAATGTATTTCGTAATAAATGGGAAAATGTATTTTTACCAAAACGGGTACACCCATTGTTGGAGCAGGTGGATCGTATGATTATAGAAACAGATGGGAAAGCGGTTGTGGAAAACATTGCGTACGAGCTTGGATACACTACCAGACAGATCGAGAAGATGTTTAAAAGAGAATATGGATATGGCCCCAAAATGTTTGCAAGGATGATTCGGTTGCAGGCGGCACTTCGTAAAATGGAAGAAGATACAGGAAACACCTTTGCACAGATTGCAGAGGAAACCGGATATTCCGATCCTTCTCATTTTCAACGGGAATTTCGAAAGTTTGTGGGGATGACACCCAAACAATTTCAGACTGAATATTTAAGATCGAATATCGGTATAAACTTACAATAGTATTTTTAATCAAAATTTGATACAATGAATGCGTATATGTTATGGAATTAACAGGAGGTAATATACATGGATGATAACAACAAAGATGTGCATGATAATAAGAATGATGAATATGAAAAATATTGTTATCTGTGCCGCAGACCGGAATCGCAGGTAGGCAAACTGATATATCTTCCGAACAATATCAATATTTGTCAGGATTGCATGCAGAAGACATTTGACAGTTTTAACAGCGGTGGAATGCAATTTATGGATTTTTCCAATCTGCCGAATATGAATATGAACCAGTTTACACCAGTCGATGATATACCGAAGAGACAAAAGGTTAAGAAAAAGAAGAAATAAGAAGCAGAACAGGAA
>JBNMIW010000272.1:0-3023 GCA_050873485.1 Lachnospiraceae bacterium
CTCTAATACTTCTAAGATCTTGTCTGCATCCATTGCAATGATCGCAGCCATACCGCCTTCTCCAGCCGGAACTTCATCCTGCATATAGATACCACGTTTACGGACAACCTTTGCACAATCCTCGAAGTCCATTACGCCGGATGCAACTAAGGCAGAATACTCGCCTAAAGACAAACCACCTGTTACGTCCGGTTTTACACCAAGATCTAACACCGCCTGCATCATGGCAACTTCTGTTGTCAACATTGCAATCTGGGTATACTCTGTAATATTGATATCGGTATTCTCTTCAAAACAGAGTGCTTCAATATCTAATCCGACTGCCGCAGATGCCTGCTCATAAATTGCTCTGCTCTTCTCGTTATTATCATAAAATTCTTTGCCCATTCCTACATATTGGGCTCCCTGTCCCGGGAACATAAATGCAATTTTGCTCATTCTTCTTCCTCCTCATCTTCTTCTATTTGAATATCCGGTGTCGGCAACTGCCATGAAAGGGCATGGGCACCCCAGGTGAGTCCCCCTCCGAAACCGCACAGTACGATCTTATCGCCGGGCTTTAACATAGCACCCCGGTTCATCTCATCCAACAGAATTGGAATGGATGCACTCGATGTATTACCACAATGGTCAACATTCATCGGAAACTTCTCAATCGGAACATTCATCTTACGAGCAACGGATGCAACAATCCGTGCATTTGCCTGATGTAATACAAAATATGTAATATCCTCTTTGGTTAAATTCGCACGTTCTAACAAGACATCAATACATGCCGGAACTTTACGGACAGCAAATTTAAAAATGTCCGGTCCGATCATCTGAATATAATGCTTGTCCTCATTCTTACGGTTTAAGAAATTTCTTGTGGAACGTTCTTTACATTTTAGCGACATTCCCTTTGAACCATCACTATGTGTAACGCTTCCTAATATGCCATGCTCGGTATCCCGCACAATCGCTGCGCCTGCACCATCTGCAAATAAGATACAGGTAGAACGGTCTTTCCAGTCTACCATCTTAGATAGCGTCTCTGCACCAATGACCAATGCAGTCTTCGCAAGTCCGGAACGGATATAAGCATCCGCAGTCTGTAACGCATACACAAATCCGGAACATGCTGCATTTAAATCAAAACATGTTGCATTCACCGCACCGATCTTATCCTGTACAATACAAGACATGCTCGGCGTTGCACGTTCCGGTGATAACGTTGCGAGTACGATCAAATCAATCTCTTTCGGTTCAATTCCTGCATTGTCAATTGCTGCAAGTGCCGCTTCTGTCGCCATGTAAGAAGTTGTCTCATCTGTTGCAATATGACGTTCCACAATTCCGGTATGTTCTCTGATCCACTCATCATCTGTCTTTACCATCTTGGCTAACTCATTATTATCAATAATGGTTGGTGGTAAAAAACTTCCTGTTCCAATTATTCCTGTTGCCATGTCTGTCTCTTTCCTTTTCTTTGCATACTTTAACATGAAAAGAAGCTGCCGAACTAAGAAACTATGATATTCTATGCTACTCTTAGTGCGCCAGCTTCAACCTTTTCAATTATATTGAATAAATGTTGTTTTGTCAACAACTTAATTATTCTTTTGTTTCCTCTACATCTACAGCATCTCCGGATTCTAACAGATCCAGTTTCTCCTGTAAATTCTTGACACGGATATTCAATGTATCAATCTGTGACACAAATGCATCAATCGCTTCGTCGATATTCTCACCCTGTTTCTTTGCGATATAGAGATCCATACCCATCTGTGTAAATAATTTTTCTTTGTCGTTATTGTAACCTCTGATCTTGCTCTTTAAATCATTTACTGTCATAAGACGTTTTGTTGTATCTTTCGCCTTATCCATTGCATCCGCAGATGATTTTTTCACCTTGTCAAAAAATCCATTCAATTCCATAACCACGTATCCCCTTTCCTATTTAGAAATATTCAACCTCTTCTTTTGCCTTCTCTGCTTTTTCAATCTTTTGAGCATACAAGACAGGTCCTTCTCCGTCAAATTCCTTATAAAATTCTACTTTGATCTTCGCTGTTACGGTCACCCATTCACGGTCTTTCAGATTCGGTGTCTCCATGGAAACACATTTGAATCCTAAAAATGTGTTATCCTCTGCGCAACATGTCATTGCAAAACGTCCCGGAACGAATGCCTTCCCCTTGTACTGTGGCGGACAATATACCTGACCTTTAAACTTCACTACTTTGTCTACATACTTCTCCGGATTATCCGATGCATCAATATAGAAAATGCCAAAATCTTCATCTTCTATCTCCACAACATCTGCATCCAGATCGTATGGTATCTCAATCTCACCATTATCGATCTGCGCCTGTCCATTGACATTCTCATATACGATCTGTGCACGGCGATTGATCGTCTTCACTGCCATACGCATGGTATTGATATCGGTATCTTCCGTGCAACGGTTATACACTACCATATCTGCATTCTGAATATGTTCTGCCATCAAGGACTTCATATTATTGTTATAGACCGTAAATGTAGTCGAATCGATCAGCGTGATCACCTGTACGATCGTCCATCCCTTTGGTACACGGATCTCAAACAATTTATTCAACTGCCACATTCCGTTATACTCGATCATAACCTGGGTTGGATTATATTCATCCTGTAAATCTAACAGTTTCTCTGTATTGAGATCCTCTTCCTCCAAATAAACAACCGATATATTACGCTTCTTCAATTCGTCCTCATCGTATTCTTCCACACCCTCTTCTGTTACCAGAAGCAACGTTGGTTCACCTTGCGTGAAATCACGATCTACTAACGTCTCTCTGCAAAACTGCGTCTTACCGGATTCCAAAAAACCCATAAAGACAAATACCGGTATTTCTTTCTCCTGTTTTCTCATATCTCAATTCCTTTCTTTATACACGGAATAACGCAGCAATCTTATCCTCTTCTAATTTGCTACCAATTACACAAAGCTTACCGGTAACATCCGGCTGTCCGTCACGGATCTCATATACTTCCGGTGTTAA
>JBNMIW010000273.1:0-2959 GCA_050873485.1 Lachnospiraceae bacterium
AGAAACATCTACCGCAAAGACAGAGAACGAAATCATTGCAATACTGACTGCAGTTAATATTGACACATTCATCCAGTTCTTTTCCATGGATATCCACAATTTCCATGCCGCACTCAGGATGAGATAGACTACGCATGCCTGTATCCCCTTAAAGGCATATGCAACATAGGTCAGTGCTAGAAACTGATCCAAAAACAAAGAGATCAGATATATGATCACAAAGGACGGAAGGCACACTGCCACCGTTGCACTCAACGCTCCGATCACACCATCCACCTTGTATCCAATATAGGTTGCACTATTAACCGCAACCGGTCCCGGTGTTGACTCCGCAACTGCTACCATGTCCAAAAATTCTTCCCTGTCCAGCCATTTTCTTCGTGCCACAAATTGACGTTCCAACAAATGGATCATTGCATATCCTCCGCCAAATGTGAATGCACCAATCTTAAAAAAATCCCAGAATAGTACTCCTGCTTTTTTCATCTTCTTGCAATCCTCTTACGTTAAACCTCTATTTTGTCTTTATTGTTTTCGTCTTCGACCACGCGGAATAATTCTTACTGTATCCCTTTGTTGTCTTACTATTTCTGTACGCACGAATTCGAACGTAATATTTCTTCTTCGCCTTTAGTTTTTTAATCTTAACAGACTTTTTATTCGCAGCAACTCTGATCACTTTTGCATCCTTCATATTTTTCCTGGTTGCATAGGATATCTCATAGCCATCACATTTTGATGCTGTTTTCTTCCAAGTAATCGTAAGACTTTTCTTCGCCGGAGTTACTTTCGCTATCTGTGTTTTTTTAATAACGTCCGTTTGTGTCGTGGTATCTTGTCTGATCTCTGTTGAATCACTCTTTAGCATCGGTATTACACTTTGTTTTGCAATCACCGTATTGCATATCGAACAATGGCTCCCCTCTGTCAATCCTGTCATAGTTGTAGTTGCCGGCACTGCCGGATCTACCACGATTGTATGTCCGGTCGGAGCAATCGTTTTCGAATAGTACCAATTACACCCACTCCGTTTACAATACCGATATCCTAAACCGGCTTCTGTACAGCTCGGTGCTACAATCACTGTATACTCATTTTCATCAGGCCAATCATGTCCTAATGCCGGAATGTCTTCTGTATAGCTCGCGCCGCACCCTTTACATGTATATTTCACGATTCCCTTTTCTATACATGTAGCCTCTTTCATTACAACTCCGCCATCATAAGAATGTTCCTTTTCCTGTTGCTTAAATATATTAACAGCAACGCTTACTTGCTGTCCCAATATCGTAGTGGTCAAATTGGTTGAACCTGCTACGACGCCTTCCAAGGCACCGTTTACAATTCGGGCAATATTCGTATCCGCAACATTCCATGCGTAATCCGTTGTCACAGGAACCCCATTAGGGCTTCCCCATGTTTCTTTTAGCATAATTGTAGTATCCACTGTTGGCAACTCCACATGTTCCCCTATCAGTGCACTGACAATACTCTTAGATGGCACTGCCTTTACATTAGATAAATAAGAATCTAATATATCGACATTTACCTTTTGATTACCATCTCTTCCCGACACCATTCCCGTATTATATGTATAATAAGAAAATTCCTGTACCCAGCATTTTACTCCGTTCACAATGGCATATCCAACTCCTACCGACTGAAAGCCCGGTATCAGCATATTTCTACGATGCCCCTGTCCGCTGTAATCCTTGTTCGTCTCCTGCCATCCCTCAAAAACATCCTCTACGCTAGTATATCCTGCTGCAATATTCTCTCCGTAAGATCGATTTTTATTACTTAATGTTGTAGACCATGCTTGACCATTTGGCCTTGTATGACTAAACTGTAACGCAATCTCTGCTGCTCTCTGCATTGCAATTGCTTCCAGATCATAGTCATACACCAATGTCCCAAGTTTTTTATTGTTCCCTGTATTATAGACCGTTTTTGTTTTGTTATCCTCATTCCAATACCACGCATCCGTTGTACTGGTTCGGAAATCATTTATGGATTGAAGCATGCGCCTTGCATCTGTCTGATCATATTTTGCCTCTACCTTGACAGTTGATACCGTCTCTGCCGCATATGTATCAATGCAAAATCCTACAACTCCTATGCATATACCCAATATTCCCAACACTACTTTTCGCATTTGTTTTCGCATACAAATCTCCTTTTCCTCTCATCCTATAAGTATACTTTAGCAATATTCTTCCTCACTATAACACCATCAATAGCGTTCCGGCTCCAATCAGAATACAACCTATGACCGACTTCGGTGTAACCTGTTCGTGTAAGAACACAAACGCAAGAATTAACGTGATCACAACGCTCAACTTATCAATCGGAACAACCTTCGATGCATCTCCCATCTGCAACGCTTTATAATAACAAAGCCATGACGCTCCGGTTGCCAATCCGGACAAAATAAGGAATATCCAGCTCTTCTTACCAATGTCTCCGATTCCGGACTGTGCATTTGTAAGAAATACCATGCCCCATGCCATAACTAATACTACTGCCGTACGAATCGCCGTTGCCAGATTTGAATTCACACCATCTATTCCAATCTTCGCAAGAATGGATGTCAATGCCGCAAATACAGATGAAAGAATTGCCAAAATAAACCACATGATTATGCACCTCGTTTTCTCAAATTTTCTATCTATACTATACCACGTTCTCCACAATCTGTCTCATATTTCTTACCCTTGCACAGCGTAAGTTTTTTCGGAGATAACGTGAATGGCACATGCCCGAAAACGTAAAGAAAGCCATGTAGGTTTGTCTTATATGGTTAAGCAAGGCATTCTGATTACGCCGGTGCTTGGTGAGGTTCTTTCGAACCTAGCACCGTTGCGTATGAAGCATAGCGCAAGCGTGCCTGCGTACCATAAAGGCAAACCTACATGGCCTATTCATATTCTTTCGCATGTGCCCTCACATATCATCCGTC
>JBNMIW010000274.1:0-2936 GCA_050873485.1 Lachnospiraceae bacterium
ATACCCGTCACAATCCGGAATTCACATTGATGGAGCTGTATCAGGCATATACTGATTACGAGGGCATGATGGAACTGACCGAGTCTATGTTCCGTTACCTGGCTGAGAAGGTATGCGGCAGCACTAAGATTTCCTACAATGGTATCGAAATCGACTTTGGTAAGCCGTTTGAGCGTCTGACAATGAATGACGCAATCAAGAAATATACAGGCATCGACTTTGATCAGGTAGCGGATGATGCAGAGGCGAAGAAGCTGGCAGATGAGCATCATATCGCATACGAAGATCGCCACAAGAAGGGTGATATTATCAACCTGTTCTTCGAGGAGTTCTGTGAGGAGAAACTGATCCAGCCAACATTTATCATGGATCATCCAATCGAGATTTCTCCACTTACGAAGAAGAAGCCTTCAGATCCAAGCAAGGTAGAGCGTTTCGAGCTTTTCATCAATACATGGGAGATGTGTAATGCATATTCCGAGTTGAACGATCCAATCGATCAGCGTGAGCGTTTTGCAGCACAGGATGCAAATGCAGCCGCAGGTGATGACGAGGCAGAGCATACGGATGAGGATTTCCTGAATGCATTGGAGATCGGTATGCCTCCAACGGGTGGTATCGGTTACGGTATTGACCGTCTCGTAATGCTGCTTACAGATTCACAGGCAATCCGTGACGTGCTCCTGTTCCCGACTATGAAGTCTTTGGATAAGAAATCAGAGTAGTGGAACAACTGGGAACACCTGTAAATACGTGGTTTTTCGAGAAATGAATTAACTGAAAATTGGTATTACACATATAAAAGTCCTACAAAAGTCCTACAAATTCGTTGGGATTTCATGCATCTATATACAGTTTGATGCAGTTATCAAAGGATTTATATGCAGTCTTCAAATGCTCACATGAGGCACTTTCTATAGAATTTGATTCTATGGAAAGTGTCTTTTTTTATTTCTAATATCGGTTACAGCGGTATGGCTACACATAACATTTGGAAAGGAGAACGCATGCTTAAGATTCGTATTCAGGGAACAAAAAATGATATCCGTTGGTTCATAAAAATACTTCAGGCGGATAAAAGATTTTGCGTGGAGAATACTTCAACATTTTTTGATAATTTCGGAACGAAGAAATACAAAAGAGTTTATACAGAGATTTTTAGAAACAAGGACAAGTAGAAGACAAAACGTAGGAGGAAAATATTATGTGTAAGGTAATTGCGATTGCAAATCAAAAAGGCGGTGTTGGCAAGACAACAACTGCGGCTAACTTAGGTATAGGATTAGCAAGATTAGGGAAAAAGGTGTTATTGATTGATGCAGATAGTCAGGGTTCACTTACAGCAAGTCTTGGTTATCAGGATCCAGATGATTTGGATTATACACTTGCAACAATTATGGGATGGGTAATGAATGATGAAGCGTTTGACCGTAAGGAGGGAATCCTGCATCATGACGAGAATGTTGATGTATTACCAGGCAATATTGAGTTGTCAGGAATCGAGGTGACATTGGTAAATGTGATGCGCAGAGAATATATACTGAAGGAATATATTGATAGCGTGAAAGAAGATTATGATTATGTGATTATTGATTGTATGCCGTCACTTGGCATGATTACAATGAATGCGTTGACAGCTGCTGATAGTATAATCATTCCAGTACAGGCGGCATTCCTCTCGCTCAAAGGATTACAGCAACTGTTCGTTACAATTGCGAAGACAAAACGTTTTCTGAATAGAAACCTTAGTATTGAAGGAATTCTTGTGACGATGGTAGACAACAGAACTAATTATGCCAAGGATATCATAGCGCTTCTTAAAGAGCATTATGGAGATAAGGTGCATATTTTCAATTCGTATATAAATGCATCGGTAAGAGCTGCAGAGACGTCAGCAGAAGGAAAAAGTATCTTTCTTCATGATCCCAAGGGAAAAGTATCAGCCGCCTATGCGGAGCTTGCAAAGGAGGTTGTTTGCCATGAATAAAATTCACAGTGCTTCAAAAATTGAATTAAAGAACTTTGATGATTTGTTCCGAAGCTCGGAAGAGTGTGAAGAGGGTATTCGGGAGATTCCGATTTCAGAACTGTTTGAATTCAAAAATCATCCATATAAGATTCATGAAACAGAACTCGCAGATATGATTGAGAGTATTAGACAGTTTGGTGTGCTTGTACCGGGTATCTGCCGACCTAGAACGGATGGCGGATATGAGATACTTGCCGGACATACAAGGCGTGAGGCGTGTCGGCAGGCAGGACTTGTTACTATGCCAATGCTGGTAAAGAATGTAAATGATGATGATGCTACCATTATTATGGTCGATAGCAATATTCAGCGTGAGAATGTCCTGGTGAGTGAAAAATCAAAAGCATATAAAATGAGGTATGATGCGATGAAGCATCAGGGTGTCAAAGGGAATAGCCTGAAAACTATGCATGACGAAACAGGAGAAAGTGAGAAGCAGATTCAGAGATACTTGTGGTTATCCAGATTGGATGATGAATTGCTTGCTCTTATGGATGAGAAGAAACTTCCGATGACACAGGGCGTTGATATATCATTTTTGGGTGTAGATGAGCAGAGACTTGTATTAGAAGCAATCCAAGAGCTTCATCTGATTCCAACTATGCTTCAGACGGCAGAAATAAAAAATTGCAGTCAGAAGGGAATATTGAACCGTGCCACACTGATGCAGATTATCAAACCAGTATCGGCGAAGAAACCAGTGCGAAAGGTAACGTTTAAGGCAGATAAATTGGATAGATATTTTGATGACGATGTATCTGATAAGGAAATTGCAGAGATTATCATTCAATTATTAGACGAATGGAAGGAGGGGAAGAAAGATGAACGATAAATTGGTGTTTGATTATTATTACGGAAGAGAAGCAGAACAATTTTCTTTTTATAGGATTCCGAGAATGCTTATAAA
>JBNMIW010000275.1:0-2910 GCA_050873485.1 Lachnospiraceae bacterium
AACCATTTAGTTCAATATGTATTGGATAATCCGGAAGGCGAGCACACTTCCTTGATCTGCGAGCAGTTATATGATCTGGCAATGTTAGCACATGCTCCTCTTGACGCAGAGGCAATGACCAAATTCATAGCACGCAGCAACCAGTTATTAAATATTGTTACACAGTAAATAAAAGAGGCCCTTCTACTACTTCATTACGTCGTAGTAGAAGGGCTTTTTTGTCACATATTATCAATCTATATAATTCTAATAACCTTTTTGGCATTTAAATAATATAATTATCTCCCTTTTCCTGACTCCAGTCTAACATATCCTGAAGTGTCACACGATCGATCACTCCCTTGATCGCATCATCTAACATCGTCCATAAACGCAATGTGATACACGAATCTGCACGCTCACATTGGTTGATCTCATCTTCTAAACATGCAACCGGAGCCATATTTCCTTCCGTTAAGCGTAAGATCATTCCAACCGTATATTCTTTGGGTTCCTTCGCCAACCGATATCCTCCTTGTGCTCCGCGCAGACTCTTTACATAATTGGCACGCTTTAACATGGTAATAATCTGCTCTAAATATTTTTCAGAGATCCCCTGACGTTCCGATATCTCCTTCACACGTATCATTTCCCCGGTATTATTCTGTGCAAGATCAAGCATTAACCGTAATGCATATCTGCCTTTTGTTGAAATCTTCAATCTACATCCTCTCCTTTATCCTTTCGTCCCAGGTGTGTATTTTTCATTCATACCTGAAAATACCTCTTATATCCTCAATTATACTCTTTTCCTAGTAATTTAGTCAAGAATATTTGGCAATGTATAATTTCCCGCATACGCAAAGCGAAACTGATCAAATACCCTCTCCACATTTATAATTCCATACCCCCAGATGGAATTCGGATACATATCCTGCGTCTGCCGCACCGCCGATTTCTGAAAGAAGCTTTGAATCTGCGTTGCATAAAAATAACCAAACTCCGGATGCTCAATATTCCATTGCAAAAATAATGCCATGATTCCGGCACTATGTGCCGCCGCAACCGATGTACCACTCCTTGTTACAAAACGATTCCGCAATCCCGGCCCGGATATATTCACTCCCGGCGCTGCCAGATCCGGTTCGACACGATTTCCCGTTACATATCCCCTACCGGCATTTGCATAAATACTGCCATTCAAATGATTATATGCTGTCATCGTCATCACAACCGATGCATTTCCCGGAACAGTGATGGTATTTTCCGGATTTGCATTTAAAAAATAGGTATCGGATTGCAAAAACTGCCGGAGTGGCAGCCACATATTAAAGTTACGCTGTTTTCCTTCATCTGCATACACCCGAAAGGTCCATATGCCCGGCGTCGGATTTGTGAGCCTGACAAAGATCAATTCTTCACCGGTATAGATCTCGACCATCTGGTATGCAACATATATCTCTGAACGGGTAAGCGGTAACTGTATCACTTCTTCCTGTCCAAATCTCGGTGGAATCCGCTCTAAGCGTTCCCCCTGTGGAGAAACAATTCCAAGTGCAAATGTGGTTGGCGAATTTCCCCACAATTCCAAGGTCAGAACATTCTGCCCTTCCCCAACATTTAACTCTACCGTTTCATATTCCATATTTTCTTCCAGACTACCCGAATAGTGCAGCCGCTCGCTTCCCTCGTTCCCGGCAGGTGCACTTACCATAATCCAGACATTTTCAAGGAGAAGCGATAAATACTGCTCCAAAAATGTATACCCCAGATGTCCTCCATTGCTGCTCCCTACCCCGATCAATATCGAAATGGGACGATTTCTACTTTGGGCATATCGATACAAATAATCCACCGCATAGATAATATCCGTCTCTGAATATGCGGTTGTTGCTTCCGGTACACCAAAAAAATTCTTTAAATATGGTTTTGCCTCTTTTAATTTTACAACCGCAATCTCCGATTGATCCGCTATTCCCGTAAAATCATTTTCCCGATTCTGACCGCCTGCGGCAATTCCTGTCAAAAAAGTTCCATGTCCATTTTCATCTCTTGACGGAACAATCTCATACGGTTCCGGTACACTTAACGCCCGGTCAATCTGCGATTTCGTATATACAGTTCCATAATAAGCATCGGGAATTTCATCACTATTTTCAAATCCACTTATTGTCTGATCCCATATAACACTAATCCGGGTCTTTCCAGAGCTATCAAAAAAAAGTGGGTTTTGGTAATCTATCCCGGTGTCAACCACTCCAACAATCACATTTTCTCCATCCAGCCCTAAATTGTTTGAATTTTGCACCTGTTTTACGCCAATTGCTTCCATATTGGATGAATCCATCAGTCCAAACAGTTTTGGGATATAAGAATAAGGGGTTCGTTCCAGCAAAGTGAGATAATCTTCTTTTCGCGGCATATGCAAAATTGCAATCTTAGAATTGATCACATTCACACATCCCGTTCGATAGATCTCCTCTGCTCCTTCGAACCCCTTTAGAAAATTAATGCTATAATCTGAATAATCATTGCTATAGATCATTTCTTCACATGTCATAACCGGTCACGCCCGCATTGTTCTCCTCTATACTATTCAGAGAAATCCGGCAACGTTCCTTACGCATCCTTTAAAAATGCTTTATACGACTTATATGCCTCATAGACATCCGCTTTACTTGTAATTTCCCATGGTGCATGCATATTCAGCACTGCAACTCCACTGTCAATTACATTCATTCCATATAATGATAAGATGTAAGCAATGGTTCCGCCTCCACCAATGTCTACTTTACCAAGTTCTGCCGTCTGGAATGCAACACCATTGTCATCCATAATCTTCCGAAGCTTTCCAATATACTCAGCATTTGCATCATTTGATCCGGATTTACCACGGGCACCTGTAAACTTGTTAAATACAACACCCCGACC
>JBNMIW010000276.1:0-2904 GCA_050873485.1 Lachnospiraceae bacterium
ATCTTCTAGTTCATCCGTAGAATATCGCTCGGAATTGGCAAGTGTCTGTTTACGAATAAAATAGTCCGGTACCTGATCCTTGAATGAATTGGTAACATCAAAATAATACCCGAATACCTTGTTGAATTTGATCTTCAGGTTCTTAATCCCGGTTGCTTCCCGTTCCTTGGCTTCCAGATCCAATAACCATTGTTTACCGTCTGATTTGGCATGCTTTAATTCATCAACGGTCGTATTATAACCGTCTTTGATCATACCGCCTTCTTTGATCAGAATCGGAGGTTCTTCAACAATTGCAGCATCAATCGCAGCGTACAGATCCTCTAATTCATCTAATTCTGATCCGTATTGTGCCAATAATCCGGTATGGAATTCTTTTAGGATGCTCTTTACATGTGGCAGGATTCCGATGGAATTCTTGAATGCAATCAGGTCTCTTGGATTAGCGGATTTTAAGGTGATTCGTGTCATCAAACGTTCTAAATCATAGACGGCGCTTAAATATTCCCGAAGTTCATCCCGTGTGATCATGGAATCGTTGAATGCTTCTACGGCATCTAAACGATCTTCTATCTTTTCTTTGCGGATACATGGTTGTTCGACCATGGCACGCAGGGTTCTTGCGCCCATAGCGGTTTTTGTCTTGTCTAACACCCAAAGCAATGAACCGCGTTTATTTTTGTCACGCATGGTCTCACACAATTCCAGATTCCGTCTGGAGGCACTATCCAATACAACATAATCTTCTACATGATATGTGCTGATATGATTGATATGGTCTACGCAACCCTTCTGGGTATCCTTTAGATAATAAATGAGACACCCAACCGAACATGCAGCATCCGACAGATCTTTGAGTCCTAAACCCTCTAAATTCATCACATGGAACTGCTCTTTGATCAGACGTTCATCCATCTCCGTTTCGTAGTACCAGTCTTCCATCACACTGATCATCGTATGTTCCTTGTCATGTAACTGATTAAGACGAGCCATATGTTCTCCGTCTTGCTCCTCTGTAATTGTCTCGTTGATCAGAATCTCAACCGGTGCAAATTTGGCAATCTCGTCCATAACTTTTGAAAAGCGATCCACTTCTGTCGTATAGAAATCACCTGTTGTGATATCGGCAAATGAGATTCCGTAATGTTCCCCGCGATATATGCTCATCAGATAATTATTCTTTGTTTCGTTTAGACTGTTGGCACTCATATTCGTGCCCGGTGTTACAATCTGAATAACTTCACGCTTTACAATTCCTTTGGCAGTCTTTGGATCTTCTACCTGCTCGCAGATGGCAACCTTGTAGCCTTTTTCCACTAGGCGGTTCATGTAATTCTCGTATGCGTGATAGGGAATTCCACACATCGGTGCACGTTCTTCCATACCACAATCCTTGCCGGTCAGTGTAATCTCCAATTCTCTTGATGCAGTGATCGCATCATCAAAAAACATTTCGTAGAAATCACCTAACCGATAAAACAGGATACAGTCTTTATACTCTTCTTTGGTCTTGCAGTATTGCTGCATCATTGGTGTCATTTATGCATTCTCTCTTTCTCCAAGATAATAAAATCCTTTGGACTCTAATAATTTCACCTGTTGAAATGTTCCGATCAGTTCTTTTCCGCCCGGAAAATGAACCAGTGTATTATTGGAAAGCCGGCCGGTAAGCAACGTATCATCCTGTTCATCTAAGCCTTCTACCAATACTTCCATTGTTTTTCCTTCATCTCTGCCGCAAACTTCGGACGCAATGTCCTGTACTTCTGTTAACAGGCGGTTAAAACGATCTTTGATCTCTGCTTCTGTAGCGGCAAATTCCATATTGGCTGCCGGAGTACCGCTTCTCTTCGAATAAATGAATGTAAATGCAGAATCAAAACGTACACGGCGTACGACATCCAGGGTATCCTCGAAGTCTTCCTCTGTCTCTGTTGGAAATCCTACAATAATATCTGTTGTAAGAGAAATGTCCGGAATGGCAATCTTGATCTTGTCGACTAATGCCAGATAATCTTCTTTGGTATAACGACGGTTCATATCGGTAAGTACCTTGGTACTTCCGGACTGTATTGGTAAATGCAGATGCCTACAGATCTTCTTAGACTTTGCCATCACTTCGATCAATTCATCAGACAGATCCTTTGGATGGGAAGTCATGAACCGAATCCGCTTCAGACCGTCAATCTGTTCTACCCGTTCTAATAATTGTGCAAAAGATATCGGTTCCTCCAGATTCTTACCATAAGAATTCACATTCTGTCCTAACAGCATAACCTCTACGACACCATCTGCCACTAATTCCTCTATCTCATGAATGATGTCTTCCGGTTTTCTGGAACGTTCCCGTCCGCGGACATACGGAACAATACAATAACTACAGAAATTATTACATCCAAACATAATATTGACGCCGCATTTAAAGTCATATTTGCGATCAGCAGGAAGATCTTCAACAATCTCATCCGTTCCTTCCCAGATATCGATCACCATACCTTTTGTATCTAGTTTGGCTTCGATCAGTTCTGCTAACTTGAATACATTATGAGTACCAAAAATAATATCCACATGACGATAGCTTTGCTTGATCTTCTCCACTACCTGGCTCTCCTGCATCATACATCCACAAAGAGCAATCAGCATATGTGGATTCTTTTTCTTGTATTTCTTCAATTGCCCTAATCTGCCATATACACGCAGATTTGCATTCTCCCGTACCGTACAGGTATTCATGATCAGGAAATCTGCATCTTCACTCTCCGTGCGGACATATCCGATCGTTTCCAGAATACCTTCTAATTTCTCGCTGTCCTTTGCATTCATCTGACATCCGAAACAGACACTGCAATAAGTGAGTGGTCTGCCTAATTCTTCGGATACCTTGGCGAGTCGTACTTTGAGTCG
>JBNMIW010000277.1:0-2873 GCA_050873485.1 Lachnospiraceae bacterium
AGGATGCAAAGCGTCTTACAAATATTGTATCCAGAGGCGGCTCTATTATTTTTGCATGGATGGAAATGACAGGAAAAGAAAATCCGTTTTATGAAAACTTTGACTGGGTACTCGACATCTGCCGCAAGTATGATGTCACCATAAGTCTTGGTGATGCGTGCAGACCGGGCTGTATCGAAGATGCTTCCGATATTTCACAGATTGAAGAACTCGTAACACTCGGCGAACTGACAAGACGTGCATGGGAAAAGGACGTACAGGTTATGATTGAAGGTCCGGGACATATGCCACTGAATCAGATCCGTTCGAATATGGAGATTGAGCAGACAATCTGTAAAGGGGCACCATTTTATGTATTAGGACCTTTGGTTACGGACGTTGCACCGGGATATGATCATATCACGGCTGCAATTGGTGGAGCGATCGCAGCTACCTATGGAGCATCTTTCTTATGTTATGTCACACCTGCGGAACATTTACGTCTGCCAACGGTGGAGGATGTAAAAGAAGGAATCATTGCTTCTAAGATCGCAGCACATGCGGCAGATATTGCAAAGGGTGTGCCGGGAGCGAAAGACTGGGATTATCAGATGGGAGAAGCCCGTCGGGAGCTGGATTGGGAAAAACAGTTTGATTTAGCAATAGATGGTGACAAAGCAAGAAGATATCGTGCAGAGTCGAAACCGGAAAAAGAAGATACTTGTACCATGTGTGGTAAAATGTGTGCCGTAAGAAATATCAACAAAATTCTTCGTGGCGAAGACGTTGACATCATGGACTAGACTTAAGCCGTGCACCTCAGAATGCATTGGCTACGTGCAAGCTTGCTTGCGTAAGTAGCCAGGTGCATCTTGGGGTATAGGGCGCAGCCTGATCATCGAGCCGGCAGGCGAGATGGACGGCTTAAGTCTGAGAAGAAGTGAAGCCGTGCACGCAGGGTATAGGACGCAGCCTGATCATCGAGCCGTTAGGCGAGATGGACGGCTTAAGTCTGAGAAGAAAGGATAAATTATGAAAACAATTCTAGAGAATGTGCGAAAGAAGACTCCATTAGTGCATTTTATTACCAACTATGTAACGGTAAATGATGTTGCCAACATGATGTTAGCCTGTGGTGGCTCACCGATCATGAGTGATGATAAGAAGGATGTAGAAGATATTACGTCGATCTGTAATGCGTTAGTCATTAACATTGGAACTTTGAATGAAAGATCCATTGAATCCATGATCTTAGCGGGAAAGAAAGCAAATGCATTAGGACATCCGGTAATTCTTGATCCGGTTGGAGCAGGTGCATCGAAGTTTCGTACAGAGACAACTTTTCGTTTGATGAAGGAAATTCAGTTTGCAGTGATCCGTGGCAACATTTCAGAGATTAAGACTGTATATTCCGGAAGCGGATCTACAAAGGGCGTGGATGCAGATGTAACAGATACCGTTACAGATGATAATCTTGCAGATACCGCAGAATTTGCGAAAGAGCTGAGCAAAACAACCGGGGCCATCATTGCAATCACCGGAGCTATTGATGTGATTGCAGATGCAGAACATGCATATGCGACGAGAAATGGCATGGCAGACATGTCAAAGATTACAGGAACAGGATGTATGCTAGATGGTGTGATTGCCGGATATGTAGCAGCTAATATGGAGAATCCGACAAATGCAGTAGTAGCGGCGATTGCTGCGGAAGGTTTGTGCGGTGAAATCGCAGGGGCAAAGGTTCAGGCTGAGGAAAGTGGAACATCCAGCCTACGTATGTATTTGATCGATGCCATGAGCCGGTTAGATGGCGAAACGCTGGTAAATGGTGCAAAAGTAGAAGAGATATAAAGATATGCCGGATGAATCCAGTCAAAAGACGGGAAAACATCCGGCATATGGTATTTTGAGAAAGAAGGAAAGAATATGAAAGCATTTAGTAAAGAAGAGATCAAGAAAGCAATGTGTTTGTATGCAGTAACGGATTCTATGTGGCTGAATGGACGCACGTTGCCTGAAGTAGTGAAAGAATCTTTGGAAGGGGGAGCCACTTTTATACAGATCCGTGAGAAGAATCTTGCATATCCGGAATTTGTAAAATTGGCCACAGAGGTGAAAGTAATTACAGATGCATACCATGTTCCATATGTAGTAGATGATGATGTAGAACTTGCCAAAGAGATTGATGCAGACGGAGTTCATATTGGTCAGAGTGATCTGGCACTCGTGGAAGCACGTAGGGTGTTAGGACCGGATAAGATCATCGGTGTATCTGCGCATACGGTTGCAGAAGCAATCGAGGCGGAGAGAAATGGGGCAGACTATCTTGGAGTAGGTTCTGTTTTTACAACTTCTACAAAGTTAGATGCAGAAGCGGTATCATTTGCTACACTCAAAGAAATATGTGAGGCTGTTTCCATACCGGTTGTTGCCATTGGTGGCATTCAGAAAGATAATATGCTACAATTAAAAGGTTCCCATGTAAATGGTGTAGCGGTTGTATCTGCTATCTTTGCGGCACCGGATATTCGGAAAGCAACACAACAACTTCGTGTAGTTGCAGATGAATTGGTTGCCGAGTAGGGACAGTTATGAAAAGGAAGGTATAAATGTATGCATACAATATTAAGTATAGCAGGTTCTGATTCCAGTGGTGGTGCAGGGATTCAGGCAGATTTAAAAACAATTACATCATTAGGGGAGTACGGAATGACGGCGATCACGGCATTGACTGCGCAGAATACGACCGGGGTACAAGGCGTGGAAGCAGTTTCCGTACAGATGGTAAAAGCACAGATTGATTCGGTATTTCAGGATATTCGGCCGGAAGCAGTGAAATTAGGAATGATTGCTACGCCGGATATTATGGAAGCAATATGTGAAAAATTAGA
>JBNMIW010000278.1:0-2860 GCA_050873485.1 Lachnospiraceae bacterium
ATATCCATCAGATCTGATCTTAATGGATATTTTAATGAATGATGCTTCCAACGGGATTAACGAGGCGGCTGCAATAAAAAAGAACAATCCTTCCGTTAAGATTATTGCAATTACATCAATGCCTGAGGAATCCTGGTTGAAACGTGCCAAAAAGGCCGGAATCGACAGCTTCTGGTACAAAGAAAGTTCAAAAGAAACAATCTTGCATGTGATGGATCGTACAATGGCCGGTGAATCCGTTTATCCGGATCATCCCCCTGTGGTTGCATTAGGGCATGCCAATAGTACCGACTTTACAGAACGGGAACTGGAAGTGCTCCGGGTAATGACAAAAGGTGCTTCTAATCAGGAGATTGCACAGGAATTATGTATTGCAGAGAACACGGTTAAGCAGCATATCCGGCATATGATGGAGAAATCCGGTTGTAAAAGCCGGACCGAACTTGCTATTGAGGCGAGAATCAGTGGTGTAGTCATTCCGTTGGAATAAAACATGCGGTCACAACATAAGAATATTCTAAAAAATATGGAAGGTACGGTAACGATATAACACTTTCGTGTCATGTGTCATTCTTCTTTTTACGGTATAATTAACAGACAATCATAATAAAGAGAGGAGAGATGATTATGAGAATGCATCCATTTTTAAAACCATTTACTCTATGTCTGCTGATATGCGGTCTGTTTCTATTTCCGATAACAGCAAAAGCTGCCGACAGTGAGGTCAGCATCAGTGCAAATGAAACAAAAACCATTACCTATGAAGAGAATATTACAAAATATGATGACTGGACCATTATATTTAAGAACACAACCAGTGGCAATGTCAAAATATCAGATCTTGCAATTACTTACAATAAGATCGGTGCCTCAACCAGCGGAAAACTCAAATTACAAGCTTATGCGACAAACGGGGTGATCCAGGACTGTAATCCCGGATATTCCGCAATAATTGCTCCCGGTGCAACCTGCAAATTCCTTGTTACTGCGACAGCCCAAACTTTTACGAACGTCAAGCTGCAGTATACCGCAACTGTATTCAAAACTTATAACATCAGCAATGATGAAAACAAACCGATACCTATAGTATTTGACCAGGAAATAACCGGACCGGTCTATCAGCAAGGGTATTATAATCAATATTATTCCCTGACTCTGTCCGAAGCATCGACAGTAACGATTAACCTGACCGGGGAATGCAGTTATTATCTTCGCAATAGTATTGGCGAGTATCTCGGGCGTACCAGTAATCGGCTGAACACATCCGGCACTGAGACTTTTAAGCTTGCTGCCGGTACTTATGACATGCAACTTATAGGAGGAGGGTCGTCTGATATCGGTAAGGAGTATACATTAAAGGTGTCTGCTGTGCCATATGATTTCGGCACCGTAAACGTCGACTGGAATATACAGGGACTTGTTGGTGCCTGCAATGTACCGTTTACAGTAACACTTACCGGATCGCCGGAAACTTATGTATATTCAGCCGGAAGCGAACTTCGTTCTTATGGTGATAGAACATCTACCGGATGGAGCGGTGTACTGAATAATTCATCAGCAGGTTATCATACATTACGAGTTGTCTTATATGCAGACGGTTACGGATTTAAGGAATACACGTATGAATATCATTCTATACCCGAAACTCCGATTCTGCTGGAATATTCGTTTAATGTGGGTACTACCAAAATGAATCTGAAAGGTTCGGGGCGGATTCAGATGAAAGATGGCAACAAATGGGTAGATGTGAAAAATGTGAAACCAGTGAACGTAGAGGAACGCGTTGTAAGTGGATTAAAACCGGATACGCAATATACGTTCCGCCTTATCAGTTGTATAGAAGAGGAAGGAAAAGAACCATTATACAGTGCGCCATCTAAACAGATCAGTATCATAACCGGTTCCAAGAAAAAACCAGCTGTAAAATCAATCAAAGCATACGGATACAAAACCAAATATATTCCACGCGAATACAATAGCGGTTATTATGATACTTTGGGTATATGGCATCGCGGGTATTATACCGGGGGCTATTATACCACAAGCTACAAATTGAAGATCGTACTGAAAAAGAAGGCTCCCGGTTTGAAGACAAAATACCTGAGCGTAAATGGAACCATTTGTAAACTAAAAGGAAAAACCTGCACCTATAGCGATTATTACAGAGGAAAACGAAAAAGGAAGAAGCTAAAAGTAAAAATAGCTACAGCCAAGAGTAATAAATTCCGCGGAACAGGCGCAGCGGTCACCAAGAAAATTACCCTTCGGTAATACGATCCGATTTTTAAGGGATTTCTGAATTAATTTCAGAAATCCCTTTTCCTTTTGTTGCAATTTTCTTGTTTTTTAGGTATAGTAAATATGTATGCGTATCGATATCTATCACAAGATATTGTGTTTTAATAATAATTATCATATAGGAGACACGGATGAGAACAGAACCAAATATAAATGAATTAGAAGCAGCAAAGCAGAAGGAGATCATGGCACGACTCAAAGTACGACTCGCCAAGGTATCCGAAGAATTAGGCAGACCACTCACTTATTGCAGTGTCTGTTTCGGATGTCAGATGAATGCAAAGGACAGCGAGAAATTAGAAGGTATTCTCGAAACGATTGGATATGTCCGCACAGAGAACGAAGAAGCGGATTTTCTCATCATGAACACCTGTACCGTACGGGAGAACGCAAACCTGCGTGTGTACGGAAGATTAGGACAACTTAAGAAATTCAAGAAAAAGAACGGCTATGCTAATTGAAGGTAGCTGGTGGAACAATGAAGCATCAGGAACATTTTTATCAATGGCTGCTGAATATGGTGAAAGTGATTCACAATTAAATAGACGTTTTGGAATGCTAC
>JBNMIW010000279.1:0-2856 GCA_050873485.1 Lachnospiraceae bacterium
GGATTATGAAGGAGATGTAGCGAACGCACAACACTGAGTAAGCTCTGCTTACGAAGTGGATGCCTGCTTACGAAGTAAACATTCCCTCACTCAGTGTCCGTGCACAAAACCAGTTTTATTTCAATCAGGAGGAACCATATATTATGGAGAAATTAATTTTTACATCCGAGTCCGTAACCGAAGGACATCCGGATAAGATCTGTGACCAGATCTCAGACGCCGTATTAGATGCATTGATGGCACAGGATCCAAACAGTCGTGTCGCTTGTGAGACAGCCATTACAACAGGTCTTGTATTAGTAATGGGAGAGATCTCTACAAAAGGATATGTAGATATTCAGAAGATCGTTCGTGAGACGATCCGTGAGATCGGTTATGACCGCGCAAAATACGGATTTGACTGTGATACATGCGGTGTCATTACAGCAATTGATGAGCAGTCAAGCGATATTGCAATGGGTGTAGATAAGGCATTAGAAGCAAAAGAGAATTTAATGAGTGATGAAGACATCGAGGCAATTGGTGCAGGAGATCAGGGTATGATGTTCGGTTTTGCATCAAATGAGACAGAAGAGTATATGCCATATCCAATCAGTCTTGCACATAAATTAGCAAGAAAATTGACAGAGGTTCGTAAGAATGGAACACTTCCTTATCTTCGTCCGGATGGAAAAACACAGGTTTCTGTAGAATATGATGAGAATGGTAAGCCGTTCCGTCTTGAGGCAGTTGTATTGTCAACCCAGCATGATGCAGAGGTATCTCAGGAGCAGATTCATGAGGATATTAAGAAGTATGTATTTGATGAGATTCTTCCGGCAGATATGGTAGATGAGAACACCAAGTTCTTTATCAATCCAACCGGACGTTTCGTAATTGGTGGCCCGAATGGTGACTCTGGTCTTACCGGACGTAAGATCATCGTAGACACTTATGGTGGATATGCCCGTCATGGTGGTGGAGCATTTTCCGGTAAGGACTGTACAAAGGTAGACCGTTCCGCTGCATATGCTGCAAGATATGTTGCAAAGAATATCGTAGCAGCAGGATTAGCTGATAAATGTGAGATTCAGTTGTCTTATGCGATTGGTGTGGCACAGCCAACTTCTGTTCGTGTAGATACATTTGGAACAAGCAAACTGACAGAGGAAGAGTTAGTAGGTATTGTACGGAAACATTTTGATCTTCGCCCGGCAGGCATTATCAAGATGTTAGATCTTCGCCGTCCAATCTACAAACAGACTGCTGCATATGGTCATTTTGGACGTACAGATCTGGATTTGCCATGGGAGAAATTAGACATGGTAGATACATTAAAGCAGTATGCATAATACCGGATGTGGTTGTAATCGTACAATAGATATCACAACGTTTTATTGATGATATTCATAAAAGAAAAGGCGTTAAGTAGTTAATACTTGACGCCTTTTTATGTAATGTGAAATCGGGTAAGAGCCAGCCGGCTCGATTATTGCAATCCGCCATTTGCATACCACATCATCTTATGCTTCGTCTTCAATATGGTATGAAAGCATCTGCTGGATTGCCTGATTCGTGGCATAATAGTCTTTCAGCAATATCTCTAGCCGTTCCTTGCCGGAGTCCTCTAAATGATAATAAACGCGAGTCAGACGCTTGCCAACCTGTTTCTTATAATCGCTGATATATCCCTGATCAATCAGTTTGTAAAGGGCAGGATACAAGGAACCAATGGGAATATCTAAAAAGCCACCGGTCTGTGTCTTAATGATCTGTGAAATTTCATAGCCGTAGTAGTCCTTTTGCTCTAGCAGATAGAGAACTAACAGTTCAACGGAACCACGACGGAAGTTACTCTTGTTATCCATGTTGCCTCCTAATGATTGCATAGTGTTATGGAAAGAATAGTTTCTCACTATTTTATTATACACAACTATTCTATTTTTTCAATATTTAGAAAAACAAAATAGTTGTTGACAATAAGAATTACTGCGTGATACTATGATGACATCAAAAATGATTCGAGTCTATTAAGAGGGAAAGGAGAATGTTATGCGTTACATATGGAAAGATTATCGATATTTTATGAGACATGAGAGATTTGTCTGCATATTGGCAATTGTGTGTATTCTGGTGTCGACCTTGATTTTGCATTTTGCATATGGACTTTATCAGAACCGGAATTGTAATTTTGAAAATGAGCCGAATATGCAACTTGCCGGAGAGTCGGAAGAGGATCTGATTAAGTTATACTTTTCGGATGAAGGGGTGCCGAAAGGGGAATTGAGAGATTGTCTGTCAGAGGTAGCGGAATGTATGTCGGAAATTGAACAGTATGGTAATAGTGATTTTGTGTTATTTACCTGTTATGCAGATCTGGAAGTGAGTCCTGTCTTTCCACAGGATGAGGAAAGCGTGCTTCGGGTGATTGTTGATAAAGATGGAATCCGGGCACCAAGGCTGCTATATGATAATATGGTGAAGGGAGCAATGGCAGAAGGACAATTCTGGACGGATGCAGATGAACAGACAGATGGGCGGAAAGTTTGTCTGTTTCCACAATATGAAGGACAGGGTACATATGTTGACAAGAATGGAAAAGAATATCCAACCTGGGATCACGCTCTGAATGCAGATGGAACCACGACGATTAACGGCGAAGATTATACCGTGATTGGATACTACTGGTGGAACTTACTGCCGTGGGTTCCGTTTGGTTCGTTAGCTGATGACACATTGATCAAAAGAGGAGATTTCTGTTTTGTAGAAAGTGTGACCGGGCGGACGAGAGATCGTATCGTGGATATTGTTAAGAAACATTTTGGGGATCGTGTTACGATCGATAAGAACAGTTTGCGTTATCGGAAAGATATAAAA
>JBNMIW010000280.1:0-2852 GCA_050873485.1 Lachnospiraceae bacterium
CACAACCTCGTTCAAAAATCTTATATATGTGAAATTATACGTTAATCTCTGCTGTCATTCCAAGAATACTCTTGTTCTCGTCTAAGACAGGTTTCACGATCTCGTTGATGAATTCCTCTGTCTGCTGTGGAGCACGTCCTACAAAGTTCTTTGGCTCTAAGATCTCCTCGATCATTTCCTTTGTCATACCAAATGCAGGGTCATTTGCGATACGATCTACCAGATCATTCTCCTTACCTTCCTGCTTCACAACCGCTCCGGCTGCCATAGAATGTTCACGGATCTTCTCATGAAGTTCCTGACGGTTACCACCACGTTTTACAGCATCCATCATAATGTTCTCTGTTGCCATGAATGGAATCTCTTTCATAAATCTCTGATAAATTACCTTATCATATACAACAAGACCATCTACTACATTCAGGTAGAGATCTAAGATACCATCAATTGCAAGAAATGCCTCCGGTACAGAAATTCTCTTGTTTGCAGAGTCATCCAAAGTTCTCTCAAACCACTGTGTTGCTGCTGTAATCGCAGGATTCAATGCGTCTGCCATTACATAATTGGCAAGAGAAGCAATACGCTCTGAACGCATTGGATTTCTCTTATATGCCATAGCAGAAGAACCGATCTGATTCTTCTCAAACGGCTCTTCGATCTCTTTCAAATGCTGAAGAAGACGAATATCATTTGAGAATTTATGTGCACTCTGTGCGATTCCGGAAAGTACATTCAAGATACGGGAATCCACTTTACGGGAATATGTCTGTCCGGATACCGGATAACATTCCTCAAATCCCATCTTCTTTGCGATCATACCATCAATCTTACGAACTGTCTCATGATCTCCGTCGAACAGCTCTAAGAAGCTCGCCTGGGTTCCGGTTGTTCCCTTACATCCTAATAATTTCTGCTGTCCGATCATATATTCCAGATCAGAAAGATCAAGCATTAATTCCTCTAACCAGAGAGTTGCACGCTTACCAACAGTTGTTGGCTGTGCCGGCTGGAAATGTGTAAATGCAAGTGTTGGAAGATCCTTATACTGCATTGCAAACTTAGAAAGTTCATTGATCACATTCAATAACTTCTTACGAACTAACTTCATTGCCTCTGTCATAATGATGACATCTGTGTTATCACCTACATAACAGCTTGTTGCTCCAAGGTGGATGATTCCTGCCGCTGCCGGACACTGTTTACCATATGCATATACATGACTCATAACGTCATGACGAACCAGTTTCTCACGTTTCTTTGCAACATCATAGTTAATATCTTCTGCAAATGCCTTTAATTCTTCAATCTGCTCAGTTGTAATAACCGGCTTACCATTTTCAGAAAGTCCTAACTCCTGCTCTGTCTCTGCCAACGCGATCCATAACTTTCTCCAGGTCTTGAACTTCATGTCTGGTGAGAAAATGTACTGCATTTCCTTACTTGCATATCTCTCTGATAATGGGCTTACATACTTATCCTTCATTGTCTCCTCCTAAAATAGCTTATTTCTTCTTATTGTCTCTTACTGTGGCATCATGTTCACCACGAATATCTTCAGCCGGTGGCTCGATTGGATACTGTCCGCTAAAACAACCATCACAATACTGTCTGCCATCGGATAATTCTTTCAAACGATCCATCTTCAGATAAGCAAGTGAATCTGCACCTAAGATTTCGCAGATCTCATCAACCGTCCGGTTATGGGCAATCAACTGATCTTCACTTGGAATATCTGTTCCAAAATAACACGGATGTAAGAACTCCGGTGAAGAAATGCGGACATGCACTTCCGTTGCCCCCGCTTCTTTTAACATGCTGACAATACGATCGGATGTGGTTCCTCTTACGATCGAATCATCAATCATGATCACTCGTTTACCTTTCACTGCATCTTTTAATACATTCAGTTTTACACGAACGCTGGATTCTCTCTGACTTTGCTTCGGCTTAATAAAGGTACGCCCTACATATGCATTCTTAACAAATGCCGTACCATATGGAATCCCGGATTCTAAGGAATATCCTAATGCTGCTGCATTACCGGATTCCGGAACACCGACAACCAGATCTGCCTCTACCGGCGAATCTTTTGCCAGACAACGACCTGCAATAATACGCGACTTGTATACACTCATACCATCTAACACACTATCCGGTCTTGCGAAATATATATATTCAAAAATACATCTTGCATGCTTATCCTGACACATATCCTTATAAGAAACAATTCCATTCTCCGGTGTGATCGTCACCATCTCACCCGGTTCTACGTCTCTTATAAATTCTGCACCGATCGTATCCAACGCACAGCTTTCAGATGCTAAAATATACGCATTATTACGCTTACCAATACAAAGCGGACGGAAACCAAACGGATCTCTTGCCCCGATCAGTTTACGAGGACTCATAACGATCAAAGAATACGAGCCCTTCACTTTCTTAAGTGCCCGTCTTACTGCATCTTCTACCGTAGATGTCTTCACTCTTTCTCTCGCAATATGATATGCAATCACCTCGGAGTCAATCGTTGTCTGGAAAATTGCTCCTGTCAGTTCCAGTTCTCTTCTTAACTCCGGTGCATTCACCAGATTACCATTATGTGCCAAACCAAGCGTACCTTTCACATAATTAAGAACCAACGGCTGCGCATTCTCTCTTGTGGATGCTCCTGCCGTAGAATAACGCACATGACCTACTCCAATATTACCCTTCAACTTCTCCAAATCTTCCGGTGTAAACACCTCATTGACCAAGCCCATTCCTTTTGAAGAAAGGACTTTCCCCTTTGGTCCCTCTGTGTCAGAAACTGCAATACCACAACTCTCCTGACCACGATGCTGCAATGCAAACAA
>JBNMIW010000281.1:0-2845 GCA_050873485.1 Lachnospiraceae bacterium
CTTTCAAACCGACTTGCAGACTTTCTTTGGCAATATCAACCAGGCGTTTCTTTTCAGGAGATACATCACCGATGCAGAACATACGGGAAGAATCGGAAAAATAACCATCTAATATTGTGGAAGCATCTACATTGATGATATCACCATCTTTTAATATAACCTCAGAAGAAGGGATGCCGTGGCATACTTCTTCGTTGATCGATGTACATACACTTTTGGGAAAGCCTTCGTAGTTGAGTGGAGCAGGAATCGCACCATGCTTGGTTGTAATATCATAGACCCAGCGATCAATCTCTTCGGTTGATATGCCGGCCTTGATGTGGTCAGCAACATAATCTAATATTTCAATATTGATCTTAGCACTTTCTTTAATTTTAGCAATCTGTTCCGGTGTCTTAATCATATTGTGTGTTGGAACCTCGGCACCTAATCTGCGAAAATGGTCGATTTTGTTGTCGAAGTTTTCGTGACAGTATTTGTATTTTTTACCACTTTTACACCAGCACATATCATTTCTACCTAGTTTATTACTCATTGTTACAACTCCTTTGTTTTCACATTTACTACAGATACTATACTCCTCCCGGGGGAAAATGGCAATGTAGGAAGTTATAAATCGTGTTATTGAGAGAGATTTTCAATTAATGGGCAGTTCACATGTTGACGAACAAAGGAGGGGTGCCTATAATCAAAGTGTATGAAGTTAGTTGTTTCTAACCAATAGAAAAATGGAGAGTATAGATATGAGAAGATTTCGAAAAACGTATGCATTTGGTTTAAGTGCAGCCATGGTAATGGCAATGTTAGCAACCGGTAGTGTTTCATGTGCCGCAGGTAAAGTAGAAAAAGAGGAAACGGTATATGTAACGCAAGATAGTGATGGAAGTGTATCAGAAATCACGGTATCCGATTGTCTTAAGAATGTTGGTAAGAATGATGTAAAGGATAAATCAAATCTTACAAATATCGAGAATACAAAGGGTGATGAGACTTATAAGCAGGAATCCGGTGATGATATTACATGGAAAGGAAATGGCGAAGATATCTATTATGAGGGAGAGACTCAGGATAAGCCGCCGATAAGTGTATCTTTTACTTATCAATTAGATGGGAAAGAGATGAAAGCAGAAGATCTTGCAGGAAAGAGCGGAAAGCTTACGATTAAGGCAGAGTACAAGAATGAGGCAACTTATAAAGATTCATTAAATGGAAAAGAGGAAGAGTTGTATGTTCCGTTCCTGATGGCATCGGTGGTTGTTCTGCCACAGGAGCATTTTGAAAATGTAGAAGTGAGTCAGGGAAAACTGGTAAAAGAAGGAGATGACCAGATCGCCATTGCCTATGCAGTTCCGGGACTTAAGGAGAGCCTGAATCTGTCAGGAGATATGAAGAAGGATTTGGAGGATGATCTGAAAGATTCGATTACTATCACCGCAGATGTGACAGATTTTGAGTTGGATTCCATATATACAATTGCAACATCCGATATATTCTCAGAACTTGATCTCAATGAGGATAGTTCCATGGATGATCTTGAAGAAGCATTGGATGGTTTGGCAGATGCGACAGATGAACTGATATCCGGTTCATCGCAGTTGTCGGATGGAATTGGAACATTTCATAAGAGTTTTTCTAAATATGCAGATGGAGTTAAGAAGTTAAACAAGGGTGCAAAAAGTCTGGCGAGCGGAGCAAAGACATTAGCGGATTCGATTGGTTCACTGGCAACGGGAACCGATTCCTATGTGAAAGGGGCTAAGTCTTTTGCGGAAGGTGTAAGCGGTTATATTGCCGGGGAAAAAGCAATTTCGCAGATTAATGATGCGTTGGCACCGAATGCAGCAGCCCTTACATCGACAGGAAAGAGTGTGTTGGAGGGTGTGACCTCATACACGGATGCAACGGCAGAAGCGAATAAACAGGCGGATTCTGTTGCAGCAGAAGCTTCGAAAACGGCAACGGCGTTAGGAAATGTTGATTATAATGGAATTATTGCAATGTTAGAGGCTTCTAAGGCAGCATCATCATCTGAGGAGGAAAAGGCAGCAATTGATGCATACATCACACAGCTTAAGAGTGTAGCGGATGTTGCAGGCAAAGCAGTAACAACAGCTCAGAGTGCAACGACTGTAGCGGGGACATTAAATGCAGTTACAGCGCAAAATGACACCTTAAAAAATGGAGCCGATAAGTTGAATACAGCACTTGGGGAGGCTGCAAAAGGGATTAAAGGAATTGATACTTGTGTCAAACAGTTAAACCCATATAATGATACCTTGTTGTCAGCAGCGGCATCCTTAAGCGATGAGGATACGGTGAATGCATTAACTTCCGGGGCAACAGCACTTTCTACGGGAGCACAGTCACTGTCGAAAGGTGCGGCAGGTTTGCAAAAAGGATTAAACGGTCTGAATCAGGCAACGAAACAGGTTGGTATCGGAATCGGACAATTAGCAACCGGTTCCGGTGCATTGACAACGGGTCTTGGTACATTCAAATCAGAGGGAACAGGAAAACTTCAGACAGAATACGACAGCAAAGTCAAAACGGTACTTAAACGATTTCAATCACTTACCGGGAATAAGGCTTCCTATAAGTCGTTTTCCGGTATTGCGGATAATACAGACGGTTCGGTTAAGTTCATATTCCAGACAGAATCTGTCAAAAAGGCAGATTAAAATTATGCCCTTGTCACATATTATGTGCAGGGGCAATATTTTTTATAAAAACATATTGACAAATATTCATATGTGCATATAATGATAAATAAAGATATGAATGATTGTTCATATGTTAATACATGAGAAAGGAGAATCATATGGCAGCAGGTGAGAATCAATATGAA
>JBNMIW010000282.1:0-2831 GCA_050873485.1 Lachnospiraceae bacterium
GCTGCCGAAGCTGAATTATGAGGGCTCTGAGGAACTGTATGATTATATTATGCGGATCGGTAAGAAATGGGTATCTCCGCCATATAACGTAGATGGATGGAGATTGGATGTTGCGGCAGATTTGGGACATTCGGAGGAGTTTAATCACAAATTCTGGAGAGACTTCCGTGCAGCAGTGAAAGAAGCCAATCCGGATGCGATCATTTTAGCTGAGCATTACGGAGATCCATATAATTGGTTACAGGGTGATCAATGGGATACGGTTATGAACTATGATGCGTTTATGGAGCCGATTACCTGGTTTTTAACCGGAGTTGAAAAACATTCCGATGAATTCCGTGGAGATCTGTTAGGTAATCCGGATGCGTTTATCGGGTCTATGCGGCATCATATGAGTCGTTTCCATCAGCAGTCTTTGGAAGTGGCAATGAATGAGCTGTCGAACCATGATCATTCACGTTTTCTGACCCGTACGAATCGACGCGTGGGTCGTACGCACACGTTAGGTCCGGAGGCGGCCAATGAGAATGTGAGTAAGGGTGTATTGCGGGAAGCGGTTGTGTTCCAGATGACATGGCCGGGAGCACCGACTATTTATTATGGTGATGAAGCCGGACTTTGTGGTTGGACGGATCCGGATAACCGGAGAGGTTACCCATGGGGTAGGGAGGATAGGGATCTGATCCTGTTCCATCGGGATATTATTCGGATTCATCGTGAGAATGAAGTGTTAAAACGCGGATCTGTTATGTTCTTACATGGATCACACAAAGTCGTAGCATATGGCAGATTTGACCGGAACGAGAAGATTGTAGTTATTTTGAATAATAATTATGAAGAGGTTCAATTGAATCTGGCAGTGGATCGTCTTGGCATGGTGAATGGTGATACATTGCGCCGGATCATGCTGACGAGTGAAGAAGGATATGTATTAGAACCGGCATATCATACGGTAGAGAATAACCAGTTGGTGATTCAGGCACCGAAGATATCTGCAATTATTTTAAAAGCAGAATAGAGTGAAAGCTTATAGATGGAATATACAAAATGTTCTTGCAATCTGACGGATTATGCAGTATAATGCTTAATTGTCAGTGACAAATGGATGGATTCCCGAGTGGCCAAAGGGGACAGACTGTAAATCTGCTGCATATTGCTTCGGTGGTTCGAATCCACCTCCATCCAGTTAGCCGGCGTGGCGGAACTGGCAGACGCACAGGACTTAAAATCCTGCGGGACTTATACTCCCGTACCGGTTCGATTCCGGTCGCCGGCGTAAGATAAGCAAATCCTTTTTAAGGGTTTGCTTATTTTTGCATACCGGGAGAATAATGGGAGAACCTGTTACGGAGTTTGTTATCGGATGGTCTATATTGGGTGGAGGACATATGCTGAAGATAGGAATATGCACTAAGAGAAGGAATTTTGGATTGTATGTAAAAGACATGTTTGGAAGTCTGCTGGATGGTTATGAAGAATGGGAGATCAAGCTGGTATCTGCTGAGGAGGTACTCGAACACAAATGGAGTGCATATTTAGATTATGAGGTGTTTTGTTTAGATGAACAGCTTCTTTCCGTTCAGGGAATCGAACCGTTATCCTATATCAGCCGATTGCGTCCGAAGACATCCATTTTGTTGTTAGAAGGAATTGAGGAAGAGAGTATTGGTGGAATCCGATATCGTTTATATGTGCATGAGTTGCATCAAATGCAGCAACGGGAGCTGAAAAGGGAATTAAACAGACAGTGGCAGAATGTGAACAACGCACAGCGTAATCTGTATATAGAGGTGGAGAATACGAAGGTATGCGTTCCGATTGCAGACATTCTTTATATTGAAAGCAGTAACCGGAAAGTTATCCTGCATACAATACAGGGGGATTATGTATATTATGAGAAATTATATGCGTTAGAGAATCTGCTGCGGGAAGATGGATTTATACGATGTCATCAAAGTTATGTGGTATCCAAGCGTTATGTTACGGGATATAACAGTGCAGCAATCGAAATAGACGAGTTATCCATACCGATTGGAAGACTGTATAAACAGGCAATATATGAAGCATTTGCACAGGATCCGGATATACCGGAGGGTGACGAGAACATATCGACAGAGAAACAGGGAGTTCTTGTAGGGATAAAGGGTGCATATAAGGGTATGCGCATTGAGTTCCGACCGGAACAGAAGCTTATGATCGGACGGGATGAAAAAGTAGCAGATATTGTTGTGAATCTGCCGAGTGTGAGCCGTCTTCATTGTATTATAGTGTACCATGAGAAAGATAATACATACGAGATCGTGGATGTGTCGAAGAACGGAACATATATATCCGGAAATCAACGGCTTGTATCCGATGTATCGTATTGTATAAAAGCGGGAACGGAGATCTGCTTTGGAGATAAGGATGCTGTATATTGTCTTGGTTAAATGAAAAAAGAGAAGGAACAGATGATGAATAGCGAGAGGGGACTTGCGACAGGGACAATTTTATATGACCAGTATGTGATAGACAGTGTGTTAGGGCAGGGCGGCTTCGGAATTACATATCTGGCTGTGAAGCAGGATACGGGAAAGATGGTAGCCATAAAAGAATATTATCCGCTTTCATATGGAAGCAGGCATAAGAATTCTGATCAGATCGATCCGATTGAGGGAAGAGAAAAGGAATACCGGAGAGGAAAAGAACGATTTGTCCGGGAAGCTTCGGTGTTACAGCAATTTGATTATCTCGAAAGTATTGTCAAGGTCTGGGATTACTTTGAAGAAAACGGAACTGCTTACATCATAATGGAGTATATTGATGGTATCACATTGAAAGAATATGTGGGA
>JBNMIW010000283.1:0-2816 GCA_050873485.1 Lachnospiraceae bacterium
ATATTATACATTTTATTCATGTATTTTAATGTATTATATTACATTTTTTCATAGGAATCAATGTGATATTTTGCATTATTCTATACAAAACAAAATATAACTTTTTATTCCCGCACGCCCAAACGGAACTTTCCGCATAAAAAAACCCGATCTCCCATCGTTAGATTTTCAAGTCTAGCTTTGGGGGATCGGTATACTCATCTACATATATGTCATCTTTTCTGAACAAATATATTCGATTACAGCAGATTCTTCCGAAGCTCTGCTCCATCCTTCGCGCTGAGATAAGCCGGTGCAATATCAAACACCGTCTTACATCCGGTCTGTCCTTCCTGCTGTAAACGATAAGCTGCTCTTGCATAAGCAACGATCACACAGGCTGTAAATTCCGGATTGGAATCTAACTTCAGGCTGTACTCGATTACATGCTTGTTCTCTTGCTCCCAGCCTGTCTGACCGGAACGGATCACAAATCCACCATGCGGGATTCCGCTGTGATTTGCCTTCAATTCCTCTTCACTGATGAAATGTACCGTTGTATCATAATCGGCAAAATAATTCGGCATATTCTTAATGGACTCTTCCACCTTAGCCGCATCGGCACCCTCTTCTAAGACAACGAAACATTCTCTGGTGTGCTTCTGTCTGGTTGTAAGTTCCGGATTCTCTCCATTTCTTACTGCCTCTAATGCAGATTCAACCGGAATCGTATACTGCTTGCCATCCTTGACACCTTCTACACGACGAATCGCATCCGAATGACCCTGACTGACACCTTTTCCCCAGAATGTATAATCCTTACCATCCGGCAAAATGCAGTTTGCATACAGACGGTTCAATGAGAACATACCCGGGTCCCAGCCAACAGAAATGATTCCGACATGACCATTCTTCTTTGCTGCTGCATCCACATTTTCAAAATGCTCCGGGATTCTTGCATGGGTATCAAAGCTATCTACCACATTAAATAACTCTGCATACTTTGGTGTCTGCTCCGGCAGGTCTGTTGCACTACCGCCACAAAGGATCATGACATCAATCTTATCCTTCCATTGCTCTACATCTGCAACGGAACATACCTTCGCATCCTTTGTTAAGATAGATACGCTCTCCGGTGCGCGTCTTGTAAATACGGCTACCAATTCCATATCCGGATTCTGCTTGATTGCACATTCCACACCGCGTCCTAAATTACCATATCCTAATATTCCAATTCTCATTCTATATAGCCTCCTTGTAGGTATTCCTTGTCATATATAATGCACAAAAATATTATATCTATTGTCTGTTCTATATTATCTGTGATCAACAGATTCTGATTACTCATAAGTATAGAATCCGCATCCCCCTTCTTTATTATACAATCCATAACCGGAAAGCTTATCCGAATTCTGTTGGTCTTCACTTGTAACACCTGACCGCCAGCTTAAGAATTCCTCCGGCAATTCTGAGACAGGTGCCTCTTTTGTATAGAAATAAAATGTCTTACCATCGTCAATTCCATAGATCTCACTTGGGACATAACGGACACCATCCGCTATCTGTTCCTCTTTCTCCTCAACATTTGTATCCACAAGCGTCATGGAATATGTATAATCGTTTACCTTCTTAATGTCACCAAAATGTCCGGTGAAAGTTGCAATATATACCGTACCATTTGGGTAATCATCACCATTTTCTCCCATTTCTGAGTCATGATAATTACCATTAAAAGAACCATCCGGATTCAATGTAAGCTCGGTTGACCATCCGCCTGCTCCACTTGCAAATGTCATATTGATCGCTTCACTAATCGGCAACGTTCCGGAACTCTCCGCCTCACTTGAAGCCTGCGTTGTTGCCTCTGTATCTTCTGCCGTAGTCGCCTCCGTTGTTGCCTCTGTCGTTGTAGACTCAGTTGTTACTTCCTCTGTTGTTGTAACCTCTTGTGTTGTTTCCGTAGTCGGAGTTGCATTATCTCCACATCCCCATAAACAACCTGCACATAACATTGCTCCGATCAGCCATGCTGTCTTCTTCATATTAATCACTCCTTACGCCTTTGCGCTTGTATTTATTAAGCTTTTGCAGAAAATATTTTACTTTTTTAAGATATGCATGTCAACCATTTCACCTCTTAAGAAATTCTTATGATTTCCACACATTGCTTACGGATTACAATTCTTGCACGGCTCATATCCCTGACTGATCAATGTTTCTCTTGATTCTGTTGACACAATCTTATTGGCATCCGACATCCGCTTCACACTGGCACAGGTTGGGCGATGAAATTTCTTTGTGTTTGCATTCAAAATATAATCTCCCTGCGATACCTTATCCGTGTTCTGTGCCGTCTCTGTTGTATCCGATTCTTCTGCACCTATAGCAACACCTTTTTCCTCTTGTTTGGCTCTCTCTTTTGCACTTCCTGTCGGTTCACCTGCCTGCCAGCTATCAGACGGGCTTGTGTTCCATGTAATTGCACTACCATCAGAAGTTGCCACGATCGTACCCTGTTCATCCGTACGGAACACCTTCACTCCCATCGAACGCAATTGATTCAAAACTGCCGCTCTTGGATGTCCATAAGAATTGCCTTCCCCGCAACTGATCACACAATAAGTCGGCTGAACTGCATTTAAAAAGTTCTCTGTGTTTGCCGTCTCCGCGCCATGGTGTGCCGCTTTGAAAACATCTGACTGCAACGGCAATCCGCTCGCCAACATATCCTGCTCCGCCGCCGTTTCCGCATCCCCTGTGAACAAAAAAGAGGTATCTCCAAACGTCAACCGGAATGCAATCGAATAATCATTCGTGTTGTCTCCATAATCCTTGTC
>JBNMIW010000284.1:0-2816 GCA_050873485.1 Lachnospiraceae bacterium
TCCAGCATATGTTCTGGCAAAAGGCATTCTGCAAGGAGTCTGTACTTTTCCATATTTATCCGTTATTTAACTTTATAAACGGACAAAATAGTATTTTTATTGTACTACGATATCCACACACTTTTTCCAGTGGTCCAAAAGAACCGCTCAAATATCTAGTCAGGGCAGTTTAACTACTGATTTTCTTTTTTCTGGCTATAAAAATCCTATACGGCCAGTTAGAAACACATAGTAATCATAATGCCAAATAGCATAAGGTTCCTATACTATAAAAATATGGGAACCTTATGCTATCTATCAATAAATTAAAGAACAAAAAACTCTACCAAATGTTTACCTTTTCGCTATAAGAGTTATATACTGATGTAAACATTAAAATTAAGAATATGAATACATCAATTAAGAACATTTTAACTAGCTGGGAATCTTCCCTCATCCGCTTCCAAAAGATTGACTGTTGGAATTACTCTGAGAATCTGGCAACATTGGGATGGTACCTACATAACAATGACTGTACAATAGAAGAGTACTACCTGATCAAGTACATCAGAGACAGCATCATCGGAGTGAACTTCAACGTCAAGAGCGTACTCAATGCCATCCAAAAACTCATGAACATGGAAGCAGCAAAAAAGAAAGACCTCACAACCATGCTGGTGAAAATGGATGGAAACAGAGTTGTCCTCAATGGTCAGGATGTACGCTTCAAGAAAGAGACCGAGAAAATCTTCAAGGAGAAGCTCAAGTTCAAGAAAGGAATGATGCTCCGTAACTTCGACATTGAGACGGAAGCTCCCCATGACTCCAAAAAGGTACGTCGCATCGTGGAGAAGAGAATGTGCCAGGCCTATCACCGGATGCACAAGAAGGATGAAGGCTACAAAACCAGTAACAGGGAGAAATACTGGATGGACAGAGCCACAGCCTTCCAACTGTACAACATCGGACAGAAGGAAAAGGCAAGAAACACAAGAAGAGGCGAGTCCACTCACTGGAAAAGAAAAAAGGATCCTATCACCCAAGAGATTGTCCTGAAGAAGAAGATGGGCTACAGAAATGAGGAAACGGCTCTAAAAGCTATAGCCCAATGGAAAATTAATCATCCAAATGATTCCAGGGAAATATCAGCCTACAAATGTAACTACTGCAACAAGTGGCATATCGGGCACAAATCCAAATTTCAGAATCATCCAGCTATAGACTCCATGATTCCACAAATGAATGTATGCAGTTAAAACATTAACAACAAAAATGAAGAGAAATATGAAAAAATCATTATTGATAGCAATCACAATGCTCGCTGTAACAGTATTCATAGCGTGCACCACAAAACAAGTAACAGAAAGCACCATCAATCCTCAGCTGCAGAACTCAGTTGACAGCATTGTCAAACAGGGAATGGAGGAGTTTGCTGCTGAAGAAGGTATGACTATCATCATGGAGACATCCACAGGTAATCTCCGGGCAATGGTAGGATGTAAAGAAGATAACGGAAAAGTTGTAAAGGACACCACCCTACTCACCAAAGCTCGTGAATCTTTTCTTTTTAGAGGGGCTTCCCTGCTTGCCGCTCTGGAAACAGGAAATGTATCGCTAGACGATATGTTCAATACTTATACAGGTATTGATGTTATCGGAAAGGATACCATCTATGACCATAACTGGAGGAAGGGTGGATATGGGGAGCTGACTCTTCTGCAGGGACTGGCATACAATTCCAGTATCGCTATAGACCAGGCTGTAGACGTGGTTTATGAAGATAAAGATGTCTTCTTGCAAAAGCTGCAGCAAATGGGATTGGAAAAGGATTCTACTTTCAAAGGTTCCTGGCCCGTTTATGCCCTAGGGTTCCATCATAGAAGACCAACCAGCATGGTGAGCTTCTTCAATGCCATCGCCAATGGAGGAAAGATGGTTAGTCCAAAAATACAGGAGGGGTCTCCCATCGTGGTTGACTCTATGATAGCCAAGAAGAAAAACATCGAATCAATGCAGAAAGCACTTAGATTCTTCGTCACAAATGGCTTGGGCAAGAAGGCAGAATCAAAGATGGTCAATGTGGCTGGCATCTCAGGAAGTATCCATACGGAAGATGGAATCTATGCAGACTTCTGCGGCTACTTCCCAGCAGAGAAACCAAAATATACAGTATTCGTCAGCTACAAGAGACCAGAGACTCCAGCTTCCGGGGGAGGCATGGCTGGGCAAACTTTCAGAAAGATAGCAGAACTGATGGTAAAGACTATGAAACAAAAGGACCATCGGAAATAGATTGTACCATCAGTTCATACACGGAAGCAGGCATTTGATACAATCCACAGATAAAAAGTACCAAGGCATGCATATTTATGTCTACTTTTGCACTCAAGAAATCCCTTATTATAAAAGGTGAATATTGAACTTTAATATGAATTTGAACATAAAATAACTGAAACATGAAAATGCTATATGATTTAGTGGCAGGCATCATTTCTATGATTGCCAAAAGCCTGGGAGTTTCATATGCTACTGCCAATGTGGCATGGAGCTTATACCTACAGGGACTGGTGTGTATCCTATCCTGCCTCTTGCTTCTCATTCCCATGAGGAAGAGATACAAGCAATTCGGCCTGGATGTGTTCACCATATCAGGAACAGCCTCCATTCTTGGATATGCATACCTGATATTCGCCAACTGGTTCAATTTCATCAGCCCATTCATTGGGCAGAGTTTTCTGACTCAGCATAAAGCACTCATCAACTATACGAAGATGACGGGGATGCAATGGCACATGAGTTACCAGAGTGTTTATCTCATCCTCTTTGTTTTCCTGGGA
>JBNMIW010000285.1:0-2815 GCA_050873485.1 Lachnospiraceae bacterium
CTTATATCCTCCTTATAACTGGCGACTTAATTATATTAAGTAAAAAAAGAACATACGACAAGCGTATGTTCTTTTCACTCAGACGCCTTTGTCTATAAAGTATTATATAGAAATTACTTAATTTATGCAAGCAGCCCTCTTTTATAATAAATTTTATAATGTAAATGCGCACTTTTATTTAATTATATTAAGTCGTAGCTGTCGTTTTATGCATATCGCGCATTATTCACTTAATTTTATTAAGTATGTCGTGTTATAACGCAGTTATACATCATAACATATGTATTATGTATATATAACAAATTTCACAATATACCTTGGATTTTCAAGCACTTTGTTAATATTTTTTATTCAATATGCACGATAACTTAAAACACGCCTCTATTCCTACACATATCCATACAAACCACGCACAGATACTTCTCCTGATATAATAGAACGCCTTTTTCCCTCTGCATCTTCCACGATCAATCCACCATGCTGGTCAACTCCGACGGCTTTCAGAACCGTTTCCTTCTCTTTCTCTACAATCTTGACCTCTTTTCCACGATTGATCAGTCTGGCATTATAATCTTCAACTAATCCCTGTAAATCCTCTGTCTCCAAAAATGTTTCATAACATACTTCAAAACAATTGAAGAATTCGGCAAGCAGCCGGGTTCTATCCACGGTTCGTCCCGTTTCCAGACAGATAGACGATGCAATTTCACGAATTTCTTCCGGAAACTCCGTCTGATTACAGTTCACTCCGATTCCCACTACCACATAGTTAATATATTCCAGATCACTGCTGCTTTCTGTCAGAATACCACAAAGCTTCTTACCACTTGCAATAACATCATTCGGCCATTTGATCATTGTCTCAAGATCCATGACCTTTTCAATCGCCTGTGCCAACGCCAATGCCGAAATCAACGTGATCATAGAAGCACGGTCTGCATGCACATCCGGTCTTAACAACACTGTAAAATAACAATTGCCAAGTGGGGATACCCATGTCTTACCACGTCGTCCCTTTCCCGCCGTCTGCTGTTCTGCAATGACAACCGTTCCATTTTCTGCATTCTCTTCCCCTAAACGTTTCGCCTGCGTATTCGTAGAATCCATCTTCTCATCATACACAATATTGTGTGCCAGCCATTTGGTATGCAGATATTCTCCAATCCGGTTCGGATCAATCCGATCCGGTATTTCTAATAAATGATATCCTTTATTATTCACAGATTCTATCACATAGCCCTCTTCCTTTAATGCATTGATATTTTTCCAAACTGCGGTTCTGGAGATTCCAAGATGATCGCACAATGCCTGCCCGGATACGAATGCATCCTGTTCCTGTAACATTTCTAATATCTTATCCTTTGTTGCCATCTGTCATTCCTCCGCATTTTTTGAGTTTTGTTCTGCTTCTTCCTTCTTAATCTTCAACATTCCATATAGAGCCTCCGCCACATTTCGATTGGTCGGAAATGGTATAATATACTGCTCTTTTCCAATATATATCTGAACCAGACTGTAATCCATACTTTCATTCGGCACTACAAAGCCAAGATCCGTTATCTCATCATAAGTGATCGTCTTATCTTTTCGGTGCATCTTCAGTGTCATGGTCTTATCACCAAAAACATAGGTAATGTCGTATGCCTGCGGGCGCAATGTCTGTCTCAGCAGATAAATTCCATATGCGAGGCATCCGGCACACAGAATTGCTGTAACAATCCGGTTCGTCGGTTCTTTACTCGTTATCACCACAATAATCCGGACAATTGCGATCATAATAAAGATTCCTGCAATTATTCGCATCGCAATTCGATTGTTTTTACTCTTCCTTACTGTATGTTCCATAAAATATCCTTTCCACCATTTCTTTATCATTCATTTTCTCATGTGCACATTATAGCTCAAATTACAAAGAAAAGCGAGTAGCAATGTAAAGTAAGAAAAAGCCTGCCGGAGATTCCACTCTCCAGCAGGCTTTTCCTATAGGATAACCTTTATATATTATTCTTAACGATAGATAATATCTTCTCTTCCCGGACCATTGGATACCATCGTAATAGGGAATCCAATCTGCTCCTCAACGAACTCGATATACTTTCTACAATTCTCCGGAAGATCTTCATACTTCTTAATTCCACGGATATCTGTCTTCCATCCCGGTAATGTCTTAAGTACCGGCTTCGCTTTCTCAAGCTTTGCAGTGGTTGGGAAGTCTGTTGTAACTTCTCCATCAATATCATAACCAACACATACCGGGATCTCATCCAAGTATCCTAATACATCCAGTACTGTAAATGCTACATCCGTTGTACCCTGAATACGACAGCCATACTTAGATGCTACACAGTCAAACCATCCCATTCTTCTAGGACGTCCTGTTGTTGCGCCAAACTCGCCGCCATCACCGCCACGGTGTCTTAATTCGTCTGCCTCGTCACCGAAGATCTCACTGACAAATGCACCGGCACCAACAGCAGAAGAATATGCCTTTACAACCGTAACGATCTTCTGAATCTCATATGGTGGAATACCGGCTCCGATTGCACCATAAGCAGCTAATGTAGAAGAAGATGTAACCATCGGATAAATACCGTGATCCGGATCCTTCAAAGAGCCTAACTGACCCTCTAATAAGATGTTCTTCCCATCCTTGATTGCCTGCCACAAATATGCAGATACATCACATACATATGGCTCTACCATGCTCTTATATTCCATCAATGTGTTATATACTTCATCTACTGTAAGTAACGGTTGATGATATAAATGCTCTAACAGGATATTCTTCTGTGCGATCACGCGCTCAATCTTATCC
>JBNMIW010000286.1:0-2811 GCA_050873485.1 Lachnospiraceae bacterium
GATGAGTAGTGCAAACGTGCCTGCAATGATATTTAGTTATCATCGTACAACTGCTTTTGTATTCTATCTGTTTCGCACGTCCGTTACTCACGCTGTGCAAGGGTTATATAAGTTCTGCGATACGGCTTACGCCAACGTAAATTTGTGAGATTTTATACCAGGTTGGATAGTCAACAATACCGGTAACAGGAAGATTAAATATACGCTGGAATTGTTCGACAGCCGATTTAGTGGATTCCCCGTAATTGCCATCAATCAGGACAGTTGGGATGGAAGGGTAGTTTTGCGCAATTCGATTTAATTGTTCTTGAATCATACTGACTTTTTGCCCGGTAGAACCGACGGAGAGATCGTAACCCGGCCAGGAAGCAGGAATACCGGAGATAATTTCCGCTTCGTTAATATACATATCATCTCCGTAGTAATTTCGGATGATTTCAATCGGGGTATATCCCTGATCTCCGAGATATTTTGAACCCCACTGACTCATCCAGTTTGGACAGGATACACGTTTGCCGTCACAGTATTGTGTGAGGATCGGTTGGGCTACATTTGGACGGGACAGGTAGTTTGTAAAGATAGAATCTACAATCTGGGAAATGTTTTCGTATATTGTTTTCTGATAGATCCATTTATGGTCAAATGCAGTAGAAGAAGTAATGGTAAAATCGTAACCCTTGCCACGATACCATTCCGTGTAGACACGATTTAAAGTGAAGGACAGGATTGCAAGTACATTTGCCGTGATTGTTGATTCTGACCAGGTGGCATAGATCTCACATGATGCAACATTTTTGATGTATTCCTGAAATGGAACGTAATAGTCAAGAGCGGAAGTATCTGTAGGAGCTCCGTCATGTACTACAATGTATTCCGGTACGACAACACGGCTTAATACAATTTCGCCACGTTCGTCCATTGGTTTGATCTCTGCCTCGGCAATCTTAGGGGGATAGAATTCCCACAAAGTATGCCCGCCGATAACAGTCGGATTATACAATTGTTCACTCGTTACAGTGGGTGTCATACGGATGTTTTGAAGTCCGATTTCACCGGAAAGAATCTGTACACCGGAAATGATGGTATCTTCGTATCCGGGGGCAGAGATCTTTAAATTATATTCACTATAAGGCTGGTTATCGGTTGGTTCCATGGAGTATTCCAGCGGAGGGGCATTAAGTGAGATACGTTCTGTAATACCATCCGCATCGGTTTTGATTTGTTCCAATGGTGTGTTGGGATCTCCGGTATTTGCAATCTCAATTGTTGCATCGGAGACCGGAATCTGATTGTTGTCGGACACAGCCTGTATCTGTAAAAATCCTTCATCTATATTATCCTGCGTTGCTTTCAATGGTTTTCGGAATAACATATATCCTCATTTCTGCATATATGCATAATCATTCTCCTTACTAAGATATGTTAAAGATTGTGGTTTGTGACTTGAAATCGTTCCCATGTTTCTGTATAATATATAGTAAATCGCATTCTGCAAGAATGTATAAAATGTCGATGCAAAGAAGAGGAGAATTATGAACATTAATGAAATTGCGGCATTGGCGGGGGTGTCTAGGGCAACAGTATCAAGATATCTGAATAATGGATATGTAAGTGCTGAGAAACGCGAGCAGATTCGTAAGGTGATAGAAGAGACGGGGTATCAGCCTTCAGCACAGGCACAGATGTTACGAACAAAGAAAACAGGATTTATCGGCGTCATCATTCCAAAGATCAATTCGGATTCTATCAGCCGGATGGTACAGGGAATCAGTTCCGTATTAGGAAATAAAGGATACCAGATCTTATTAGCAGATACACATAATGATATCAAAGAAGAGATTCGTTATCTGAAACAATTACGGCAGAATCATGTAGATGGTATCATTATGATCGGTACATATTTTACCAAGGAACATTATAAGGCAATGAAAGATATTACGGTTCCACTGGTTGTATTAGCACAGTGTGTGAAAGATTATTCCTGCGTATATTATGACGATTATGGTGCAGCGAAGGAATTAACGAAGGAGGCATTGGCTACCAGTAAGAATCCGGCATTTATCGGTGCGATTCCGGAAGATGAAGCAGTTGGCAGAGAACGGCTTTATGGATTCTTGGATGCAAACTTTGAGTTGGATCGGGAGATCCGGGAAGAATATTGTACCAATGGACCATTTTCAATAGAGAATGGATATGAAAGTGCAAAGAAGTTGTTTACCATGGATGATACGATCGATACATTGATCTGTGCAACGGATAAGATTGCGATTGGTGCGGTACGGTATCTAAAAGAGATCGGGAAGAAGATTCCGGAAGAGGTTCAGGTTACAGGTTTTGGCGACAGCCTGCTTGCATCGGTATGTGAACCCAATATTACTACCGTGCATTTTTATTACCAGACAAGTGGTGAGGAAGCTGCGAATATGCTTGTGAACATGATTGATGATAATAAGAGTGTCCGCAAAGAAATGAAAATGGGATACCAGATCGTGAAGACCGAAAGCTTACGTTAGATCAATCCCCTTGCACAGCGTAAGTCGGACGGACGTGCGAAATAATTAGGATGTAGTATCAGTTGTATAGGTGCAACAATATCACCGCAGGCACATTCGCATTATGGCTCGTACGCAACAGACACTAAGGCTTACAATATCTAATAAGACTCACAATAAAATATCCCTTATCATTTGATTATGTCGGTAACATATTATCTCGAATGATAAGGGATATTTTTGTTCGTCTAATTATATATTGTTCGCCAAGTGCTGGCGTACTCCACATGCCTGCGTGTGATACATGTTGCACCCATAC
>JBNMIW010000287.1:0-2801 GCA_050873485.1 Lachnospiraceae bacterium
ATACGGAGGAACAACCATGAATTTAGAGCAGTCAGAGCACATTATCCGAGAGGTAAGTAAAGCATTTATGGGTAAAGATGAGATTATCCGTAAGGTGTTGATGACATTTTATGCAGGAGGCAATATCTTGTTAGAGGATTGTCCGGGAGTGGGTAAGACGACGCTGGCATTAGCTTTTGCAAATGCGATCAATCTCAAGTTTAAACGAGTACAGTTTACGACAGATACGTTGCCGTCGGATATTACGGGTTTTACAATGTTTAATCGTCAGACCAACGAGATGGAATACCGTCCGGGAGCAGCAGACTGTAATCTGTTATTGGCAGATGAGATCAACCGTACTTCTCCTAAGACGCAGGCGGCATTGTTGGAGGCGATGGAGGAACACAAAGTAACGGTAGATGGGGTGACACATGTTCTGCCGAACCCATTTATCTGCATTGCGACACAGAATCCTGCGGGAGTAGCGGGTACACAGGCATTGCCGGAATCGCAGATGGATCGTTTTATGGTGCGCCTTTCGATCGGTTATCCATCTACGGAGAATCAGGTTAATATTCTGAGGGCAAGGCGCTATTCTAATCCGCTAGATGATGTGCAGCCGGTTGCCACAATAGAGAACCTGTCGGAGGTTCAGAATTACTTGAATTCCGTCCGGGTAAATGATGATGTACTCTATTACATTATCCGGTTGTGCGAGGCGACGAGAGAGGTTCCGCTTGTAGAAATGGGAGTGAGTCCACGTTGTGTCTATGCATTGACAAAGATGTCAAAGGCACGGGCAATCTTAGAGGGACGTGGCTATGTAATACCGGAAGATGTCAGAGATGTATTTATTGATGTATGTGCACACCGTTTAGTTTTACGTCCGCAGGCAAGAATTGAAGGAGTAACGGCAGAGTCAATTCTCAGAGAAATTATGGAACGGGTGAAACCAGAGACGGCAATCAATTAGTAAACAGGAGATAAGAATGAAGAAATACCGTTTGATATACGGGGGCATGGTGTTGAGCACACTGGTGCTTTTGTTTATCTTTGGAAATACATACTTGTTTGCATTAGCAGTCGTGGAGATTGCATTAGTGGGGATCTTATATGCACTGCTTCGTATTGAGACGATTTCACTGGCTTCGTCGCTCCATGTCAATCAGGGCTGCGTTGTAGGAGAACGGTGCCCGATGTATTTTGAATTTCGGGGAAGAACGCCATTTATTGCAACCGGTGTTGTAAGGGTCGTGTTGGAATTCCGTAATGCATTGTATGGCAGAAGTGTTGTGCAGGAATTGAGAATTCCCAGTACGCATAAGAAGACCAGGTACGAGATAGAATATCACCCACAAGCATGTGGAGAAGAACATATCATATGTAGAGAGATTGTATTATATGATGTGTTTGGTATAACCAGCGTACGCCTGAAACCGATGACGGAACAGATGGTGGTAGTTGTTCCGCAATCGGTTCCGATACAATTATTGGAAAATGCAGTATTTTCCGGAATCAGTGAGGGTGAACAGAACGATTACCGTAAGAAAGGAAATGATTTCAGCGAGGTCTTTGATCTGAGAGGATATCAGCCGGGAGATGATGTGAGGACAATTCATTGGAAACTGTCCAGTAAATTGGATGAACTGGTTGTAAAAGAGGCCGGTTATTCGACACATTTTGATACGATTGTTCTGTTTGATGTCGGAATAGGAAATGGTAAAACTGAGTGGGACGAACAGGTGATATCGGGTGCCATGGATTTTGCCATTACATTTAGTGAGAAACTGCTGGAACTTCAGAGGGCGCATTGTGTTGCGACACTAATGAATCATAGATTGGAATTAAAAGAGATTACCTCTTATAATCAGTTGATTCAGTTTATTCATCAGAATATGGGAGTGCATCTGCCGGAGAAAACCGGCGGATCGCTGGCTCATTTTTTGTTAAATTCCATGCAACTTCATTTTTCGAAGATATTATATATTGCAGCGGGAGAATTCCCGGAAGCATTATATAGCCTGGCGGAACAAACAGAGGTGACGGCAGTCTGCATTACCGATAAGGCAGAGGGTGTTGGTACGATCGAAAAGGGCAAAAGCAGTTTGATCGAGATCCCAAGAGATGAATTATATGAACGCATACATTATTTTTATGTATAAAGGATAGAAGAATGAAACAGGATGTCAACATAAAACCGGAAATTATATATCAGGAAGAGGAAAAGAGAAATTCGCTTTTATCCATTGTATGGGATTGGTTCGTATTACTTTTGTTACAGTTTAGTGTTATGGACTGCACGCGTATCTGGACACAAATGGATAATAAAACGTCAGTGATCCTGTTTGGAATAGCGGCGATGACAGGATTGGTGACGATTCTCACGTATCGATGTGCGATGTTTCGATATAGTGTTATCATTCCGGTCGTTGTGGCGATCCTTGCGGTATTGGTAAAAGGAATTGGCTCGGTTTACTATGGATTATTTGGTTTTGTCAATTATCTGATCAGTTATTGGAATATCCGGTACGAGGACGGAATTTCTTTGTTCATGGAGAACGCTATACAAAAAAATAATATTAATGTTTTTGTGTTCGTGTTGTTATTGCTTAGTACAGGATTTTTCTGGAATAAGATATGTAAAAAGAGTCTGGTAAGAGTATTGATCGTGCCAATGTTGTGCATTGTTACCGGATTGGTTCTGAACCGGTTTTCTGCTATAGGATGTTCTGCATTTTTGATCGGATGGCTTGGCATCTGGCTATCAAGGGTAAGAACCAGAGCAAGTAACCGGCGCTTGATCTGGCTGGTCGCAATCA
>JBNMIW010000288.1:0-2794 GCA_050873485.1 Lachnospiraceae bacterium
CGACACATCTCCTGCATTCATGGAACCATTTGTTGTTCCGGAAATTGCAAGCTTTGGAGCCGTCTTATCAATGACAAACCGTAACGTATTGGAACGGGTAACGTTGCCTGCGCTGTCCGTTGTGACCGCATATATCTTATAGGTACCTTCCCTGCGGAAACGCTGTTCCCGCTGCTCTTCCCTCTTTTTCATAAACCAGGATGATACTTTTTCTGTATAGGTCTTTCCGTCTAACGTACGTTTCACATAATATACCGTTTTGGTATTCTTATAGGATACATCCTCTACATCCGTTGCAATCGTTACATTCTTATTATAGTGCGTTCCATTCGTAACACCGGATAATCTGACAACCGGTGCTTCCTTATCGACGTACACCTGTCTGTGTGCTTCACTTTCTGTTCCTGTGTTATTTACAACCTTAACAGATACGGTGTACCCACTCGTCTTTTCTGCGGTCTTTGTGGCTGTGAGATCATAACTGTATTCTTTTACAAATTCCTTAAATACCACCTTTTTTGTCTCTTTGCCATCAATCGAATATACCACTTCTTTGAGACCGGATTTGTTATCCGTTACTTTGGTGTGAAATGTAACATCCCTGCTCTGCCATGTTGTATAATCAATATCACAATTCATTGTGATCACAGCATGGTCTGTATTCTGGATCATGCGCATGGACTGTACATTGGATTCATTTTTCAACCGGTCATTCGCCCAGATACTGATCACTCCATCATATTCTGTAAGCAGCACATCCTGCGGAACATATACATAATAATGATTGTCTTTTCCTTTTCGTGCAATATATAGCGGTGTATTCTCTGTCCGTTCCGCAACGGTTCCCAATGTTACATATACCAGATCATCCTGTACCCCTGTTACATGATCCGTAACCTGAAACTGTACACGAATTATTTTATTACTAAATATAATGCTATACCGGGGCTGTAACAGACTATTCTCATTCCAATACTGTACATTCGATATTGCCGGTGCTGTATGATCAATTGAAAATGTAACGGCTTGAGTTGTCGCCACATTGCCCGCCTGGTCAGTTCCCTCGAACGTGATCGTATAGTTACCTTCTTTACTATAAAGCGACGTCTTCTGTGTTGTATAATCTATCTGTGCATTCTTATCGTAACCGGATTGTTTCCATGATGCAGCTCCCTTTTCCACAATTGTTTCGTCTTCTCCATCCAACGTCGTACGATGTACCGTTACCTGATATTCATCAAAATCATGATTCTTATCTGTCGCTTCATATGTCAGCGTTACCGGGTTCTTTGTCATCGTTCCCGACTGTACACCACGAATGGAAAGCTTCGGACTTGTCTTATCCACAACAATATCCGTCTGTACAGGTGTTGCTATATTCCCTGCCTTATCCGCTCCTGTTACCGTTGCACGGTATTTTCCCTCGGTCGTAAAGCGATACTGTGCAGTTGCTTTGAGCGGAGATGGATTTAATACATATGACTCCGTCTTTGCTAAAACTCCGGCATAATCAAACGCAACATCTATATGTGCATCATCACTCGGAAAATGATCGGAAGCTTCTACGATATATCGTCCATTCCGGTTCAGATAATAAATGCCATCTGCGTTTGGCGTCTGCTCCTCAGAAGGTTCTTTCATAACATGTACTTTCTCAATGACCGGAGCATACTTATCAATCGTAAATCGTATTGTATCCGACGTTGTTGTATTGCCTGCACAATCGACGGTACTCGCATATATCTCATACGTTCCCTCTTCGGTAATAACATCATCACGTTCACTCGTCATACGATCCGAAATCATATCTTTCCAAAAAAGTGTTTCCGTCTTTCCATCATATATTCTTGTTACATGATACGTTGTCACAGCAGACTTCCTTGTTCCATTTGCAGTTCCCTTATATGAGACATCTGTTACCTTGGTATGTATGGTCTGATTCTGATTATAATGTTCACCATTCTGCACTCCGGATAATTCTACTTTCGGCGGCTCCTTATCCACATAAACCGTCTTACTCATCTCCTGTGTACTGCCACAATTATTTTCCACTTCAATCTTTAACTCATATCCATCCGCTGTTGTTGCAGAATCAGATGCAACAAAATCATATTCCTGTCTCTTGACAAACTCAGTCTGTTGATTCTCCAATGATGCAAAATCAACCGTTTTTACAACCTTCTCCTGTCCGTTCTCAATCTTCTTATATTTGATCTTCCTGATACCACAAAAAGTATCTTCCACCACTGTATGATAGACTACATCCTGATCAGACCAATCCCCCTCTTTTGCGGTATTACTGTCTGCCCACTCCATCGCAATAACCGGAGGATTCTCATTATAGATCGTGCGCTTTGATTCTACACACCCTTCATTTAATAATTTATCCTTTGCCCAGATCGTAATCTGATTATCAAATTGCTTCACTTTCTCTAATGGCAGCATTACAGAATAATACTCACTGTTTCCAATCCGGTCAGCCGGATAAATCATACTATCCGGTGTTCTCTGATCCTTTGTTCCGATCGTTACATATACTGCACCGGCATTTCCATCATTTAACAATCCCGAAATACTGTCTCTTACCGGAAATGTTACCTGAATTGCCTGATTACTAAAGATCATTCCGTATTTTAAATCCAATGATATACCATTTGACCGGTATGTAATGTCGTCTTCATTGATAACCGGAGCTGAACGGTCAATGTAAAAGGAAAACTTCTTACTGTTGTCATTACCGGCACGGTCTTTTGCCGAAAATGTAACCGTATAATATCCCTCTTCCTCATAGGAG
>JBNMIW010000289.1:0-2783 GCA_050873485.1 Lachnospiraceae bacterium
TCTTTCGCACCCATAAATCTCTGCGAATTTTTTCACATACTCATACAAATCCTCCTTCTGCTGATATCCATATTCAGCCAGCAAATCATACGCCGTTATGAGTTCCCTTTCAGCAGAGGTAAATGCCTTACACATGCATCCAGTCTTTTGACCATGCTGATCTGTTATGTAATGATAGTTACAGTAATTATCATATCCCTGCATCTTATAGATATTACTTGCAATTACCTCCCTTATATTTAACATATCCAACATGATTGGCGTTCTTTTAGCCAACATGAGACCTTGCTCGGACGCAAACCAGTATTTCTCAAGAGTTCCGCCAAGTGTGTTATTTATCGGGGGATATTTAACTCGATTCTCACGGTTCTCCTCCATCCTATCAAAGGGATCAACTTTTGCATTATGAAAGAGATTTACATTTTTCCAATGCAACTCTCTTTCTGCGTTAGCATCCTTTATCCAATAATTGTCCGTAAAAGACACAGCGTGCATTTTGAGCATGTCACTTACTTTGTAATCATACAGCTTTAAGCTCAATCTATTCATTGGTATGGATCTATCATCCATCCACTCTTCCAATAGATATCTGCCCTCTTCATTTACGAGTGTCCTATCCGAATTCTCAAAGTATTCATAGTGAAGGATTCTTTTTAATGGCAATGGCAAATGATCCGCATTTGATATCTGCATTTTTTCCACTTCACCATTATGATATATAAATCTGCAAGTTTCTATATCTCTATGCATGAGCAATAAATTCATTCTGCGCCACCTGAATTCGTCTTAGTTCTTCAAATCTTAGACGATATAATTCCTTATAAAAGCATTTCCGTACATCAGAAATAGTCTCTGTATCTTCCACAATATCACAGACCTTTTGATACATAACCTCACTAAAATCCAACTTGCTCAACTCATTTTTAATGTAAGGTGCCCCATTGGCTTCTATATATTGAAATGGATTTATTTTTCTATCGTCATGTTTAAAGAAACAAACACATCCTTTAAAAGCGATTGTTCTCATATCTTCTGCATTCTGTATCGATGTCTCCATCTTCTCATCAGACCATTTCGAATTCAGAGCATTTCCATTATCATACACCGGTGCAAATGAGATTGTTCCATTCTTGAGAAGCAACCCCCAATTTCCATTGTTTCTATCCGTATTTCCATTCAAAGCATCCAATATAAACATCCGCCAGAAACTCTCATGCACCCCTTTTACTTGTTGCGCTGTTCTGTTATGATTCAACACATAATCAACATCATCGATCTCTGGTGATAAACCATTGGATACATTTCCATTTTTATCTATAATTGGTTCCGATAGCGTTGTCTTTAGTTTTGTATATTCAATAAGTCTTCCGCTGTCTCCAACAAAATCCTTACATGCCACACATTGTTTTCCATGATACCAGCCAAGATCCACCACATGAGCCATCATATATAAACTAACTACCCTAGACGCAATGTATTCTGATATCATATCATTTGCATGATCCAAATCAACTTTTGCCAAGTGATGCAGATTACCAGGAAATTTAACCATGTAATACACGCCGTTTTGAACCAATCCAACTTTATTACATGATAATCCATCATAGCAAAAAAATGATCTCTCGTAATCGCTGTAATCAATCATACTCCATATTCCTTTATGCTCCATTCAAGCTCATCTTCATCATCACTCATCCAAATATCATTCTCTGCAAATGACCACTTAACAAGCCTACTTGCGCGAAACCTCAATCTCCCTGATCAGTTTCATCACTCTCTTCTGGCACAATTTTCCGAAATATTCTCCGCAGGAATTCACCAGCTCTGGCTCTTCCTTCACACAATCCTGATAGATTCGCATAGGCAGGTTCTTTGCAAGAATCTGAATGTTCGGTTTTACCTCTAAATCCGCAATCAGACCCTCATCGCGCATCTTCATCCACTCCTTTTCCACACGTCGAGGCGTCACGATCTGCTCCACAATTGCCTGAGCTTTCACCATCTCCGACCGTTTTTCAGGATCTTCGACCTGCTTTTTCTTCTTTCGGACTTCGGCAAAATTTTCACATACTATCTTGATCACAGAGGGATTCTCCCTATCCTCCGCACCCAATTTCGTCTGATTTTTCACAATGGCACCTTCTCCCTGATCGAGTGCAATCTCAGACTGTCCAACAAAGCTTCTGCAATGCTCCCAGGAGACAAATGGTCCATCATAAAATGTCTTCACATAAGTCAGGTTATGTCTCTCACAAAACTCCCGCACCTCAGTTTGTGGCAGATAGGTTCGTTTTTCTGTATCATAGATATCGTATACATACCATTTGTTGTACGCTTCTGGTCGGTACTCCACCGCATGAGGAATCAACCACTCCCCAAAAATGGCATAGGATTCCGTCTCTTTATACTCCTCCGCCGGAAGCGTCTGAACGTAGCTCCAGAATCCTTTTAATGCCTTGTCATCAAAGAGCTGTTGATTTCGCGAAAACACTGCCAGCTTTCCGGTCTCTCTATCATAACGGATCGACGCATTTGCCCCATCAACCTTCTCCTGAATCACAATGTGATCTCCGACTGAAAAACCGCCAATATTGGGGGCTGTGCCTTCATCCGCCTGTTCTCGGATTCTCTGAATGTCCATAAAGTGTTTGATTTTCATAAAGTTTTCTCCTAGTATAATAATGGTGTAGTCAATCAAGACTACTTGGTTAATAAGTTTCTATAAATCAGATAACAGAAGAAGGAATTCTACCTTCATCAGATGTTATCCGTAATAACTATCA
>JBNMIW010000290.1:0-2773 GCA_050873485.1 Lachnospiraceae bacterium
GGTATCGGTGCCGGACAGCAGTCAAGAATTCACTGTACAAGACTTGCCGGACAGAAGGCTGATAACTGGTTCCTGCGTCAGAATCCAAAGGTATTAAATCTTCCGTTTAAGGATGGTATCGGACGTGCAGATCGCGATAATACAATTGATGTATATATGAGTGATGATTATATGGATGTATTGGCAGATGGAACATGGGAGAATTTCTTCACAGAGAAACCGGAAGTGTTTACAAGAGAAGAGAAACGTGCATGGCTTGATCAGATGACAGATGTTGCACTTGGTTCTGATGCATTTTTCCCATTTGGTGATAATATCGAACGTGCACATAAGAGTGGTGTTCAGTATATTGCACAGCCGGGTGGATCAATCCGTGATGACAATGTAATTGATACCTGTAATAAATATGGAATGGCAATGTGCTTTACCGGTATTCGTTTGTTCCATCACTAAAAGAATATGAATAAGACATTGCGGAATGTGCTGATCGTGATTTGCTGTCTGACTGTATTCTTTGTAGTTGTGCCACTTTTTAACCGTGGTCAGGATGAAGATACGGAAGCAGTAATATATCCGCTGTTTGGTCAGCAATATTCAGATATAATCACGGATACGAATCATATTGCATTATTGGATCAGAAGATGGAATTTCCACTGCCGATGAAAGATCTGCCGGAAACATTTCATATTGCAAAGCGTTATTATGATGATATGACAGATGGAATTGATGCCGGTGATTCCTTTCAGTGTGAATTACTCAATGATTCCAATGAACCGGTTGCCTATATCAAGGTAACGAACCGGAAGAAGAATTCCGTACATTCACCGGATGATATGGTGATCACTTATATTGTGGCATCCTCTTTTCAGTCACAGGATAAGCAATATGCCGTACCATTTGTGATTCGGGATGCAATTGGAATTGGTTCGACCGCAGAAGATGTGAAGCAGATATTCCCGGATGCAGATGTTCCGGAAAATGATGATTACAGCGTGGTAAATGTGGATTCCGGTATTCAGAAGATTACATTGGAATTTGTAGATCAGATAGTTTACAAAATGGCAGTAAGTAGTTATTGACAAATATTCTATTCTTGATTATACTGTACCTATTCGTGGCATTGATAAGAATAAGTAGTAAGAAGCAATCCCATACAGAGAGTTGCCGGCAGGTGAGAGGCACATGGAAGACTTGTTATGAATACCTCTTTGAGCCTCATACCGAACGGTAGATTCCCAGTAGGCTATGACGATTGATGTACGTTATAACATCGGGTATTTCCTGTAAGCTTTACAGATGATACCTGCTAAGGCAGCAGATGCGAGTCTGGTGTGAATTTAGGTGGTAACACGGGTGATATGCTCGTCCTATACGAAGAATCGGTAGGACGAGCTTTTTTGTTTTGTCCTGCTATATTATGATAGATGATTATGGAATATACGTTTCAGAATCAGCTATGAGATGGATAAGAAAGTGAGGATGAAAAAATGACAATTTATGATGAATTGGTCGCAAGAGGGTTGATTGCCCAGGTAACAGATGAGGAAGAGATCAAAGAATTGATCAACAACGGAAAGGCAACATTTTATATTGGATTTGATCCAACCGCAGACAGCTTGCATGTAGGACACTTCATGGCACTTTGTCTGATGAAGCGTTTACAGATGGCAGGTAACAAGCCGATTGCTTTGATCGGTGGTGGTACGGCTATGATCGGTGATCCATCCGGACGTTCCGATATGCGTCAGATGATGACAAAAGAAACAATTGAGCACAACTGTGAATGTTTCAAAAAGCAGATGAGTAAGTTTATTGATTTCTCAGAAGGCAAGGCGTTAATGGTAAATAATGCCGACTGGTTATTAGATTTGAACTATGTGGACGTATTACGGGAAGTTGGAGCACATTTTTCCGTAAACAGAATGTTGTCGCATGAATGTTACAAACAGCGTATGGAACGTGGTCTTACATTCCTGGAGTTTAACTACATGATCATGCAGAGTTATGATTTCTTTGAGTTGTTCCAGAAATATGGATGTAACATGCAGTTTGGTGGCGATGATCAGTGGGCCAATATGCTTGGTGGTACGGAACTGATCCGTCGTAAACTTGGCAAGAATGCATGTGCCATGACAATTACGTTATTGCTTAATTCCGAAGGCAAGAAGATGGGTAAGACACAGTCCGGTGCGGTATGGCTTGATCCAAACAAGACTTCTCCGTTTGACTTCTATCAGTACTGGAGAAATGTAGCCGATGCGGATGTATTAAAATGTATCCGTATGCTGACATTCCTTCCGTTAGAGCAGATTGACGAGATGGATACATGGGAAGGAAGCCAGTTAAATCAGGCGAAAGAGATTCTTGCATTTGAGCTCACTAAGTTAGTACACGGTGAGGAAGAAGCACAGAAGGCACAGGATGCTGCCAGAGCATTATTTGCTGGTGGTGGAAATGCAGATAATATGCCTACCACTAATTTAACCGCAGATGATTTTAATGAAGAAGGTAAGATTGGTATTCTCGACCTGATGGTGAAAGCGGAATTAGTTACTTCTAAGGCAGAGGCACGTCGTGGTGTTCAGCAGGGTGGTGTAACGGTGAATGGTGATAAGGTGAATGATCCGTTTACTACTTTTACAAAGGATGATTTTGCAGCCGACTTTGTATTGAAGAAAGGTAAGAAGAACTTCCGCAAAATTACAGTAAAATAATCCCCTTGCACAGCATGAGTGACGGACGTGTGAGGGCACATGCGAAAGAGTATGAATA
>JBNMIW010000291.1:0-2768 GCA_050873485.1 Lachnospiraceae bacterium
GGTGATCGGGGCATTTATCACATTTACTGTTACTAAAAGTATGTCAAGTCTGGGACCGGCACAGGCAATTCTTGCAATTGTCATTACGCAGGTGCTGGTGGGCTATCTGATTGAGCTGTTTGGACTGTTTGGGGTTGAAAAGGTACCGTTTACCGTATCAAAATGTATTGGTATTATTGTGGCAGTTGTCGGTCTTATCATCTTTAAATGGGAATAGGATATGAGGCAGTTTTATCTGGAGATTACAGGATAGAAAAAACACAGATATAACGGAGTTGATTGGGTTATCATTCCGGAATATCTGCGTTTTTGAGTTTGTATAATTCAATAACAATATGTTTGTTGGATGTGTTTTGCGGTACAGCCTATTCCTCGGTCTCCTCGGAAAGAGTAAATTGTCCGATGAGATCATCTAAGGTGTAAGCCTGTGCAGAAAGTTCTTCACTGGTTGCGGAACATTCTTCGGCAGTAGCAGAGTTGTTCTCTACTACATTTGAGATCTGTTCAATGCCCTGATTTAATTCGGTCATGCTGCTAGCCTGCGTCTCATCCGCTTTGGCAACGGACTCGATTTCAGTAACAATACCTTCGATTGCATGAATTACCTGGTTAAGAGAAGTAGTTGTCTGTTCCACGATCACAGTTCCGTTCTCTACTTCCGTTAAGGCTGCCTGAATAAGATTGCGTGTGTTTTCAACCGCTTCTGCACTTTGTTTGGCAAGTTGTCCAATCTCATTCGCTACGACCGCAAATCCGGCTCCGCTTTCTCCGGCACGGGCCGCTTCGATGGAAGCATTCAGGGAGAGCAGATTGGTCTGGCTTGCAATGGAATCAATATTAGCAATAATGTGATTGATCTGCTGGGAAGTATCACTGATCCGTTGCATTGCTTCATTCATTTCCTGCATCTGAGCAGAACTGTCTTTTGCTTTTATACCGATGGAACGGGCGAGAGAACTGGTGTCAGAAGCTTTTCTTGCATTCTCATGGGAATGGTTAGTGACTTCTGTCACAGTTGCAAATAATTCTTCTACAACGCCTGCCTGTTCTGTGGCTCCCGTTGCAAGATCGGTAGCACTTTCTGCTAACTGACCGGAACCGGCGGCAACCTGATCGGCAGCTTCTTTGATTCCTGTGAGTGCGTTAGTTAAGGCGGTCTTGATACCTTGCAAAGATACCAGAATATTTGAAAAATCACCGATATAACTTTCTCTTGCGGAAGAATGTACGACAAGATTACCGTTTGCCATCTCGCTTAAACAATGATCAATATCTTTGATGATCGTATTCATGCCGGCAATCAGTTTTTCGGAGGCGTCGGTAAGAATGCCGGTTTCGTCGTTAGAAGATCCTTCCGGTACAGGAGAAGTAAGATCTCCCTCTGCAAGGAGTACAAGACGGTTCGCACATTCTTTGATCGGATTGCCAATCGCCTGGGCAAGAAAACGGGTTCGTGTCATACCGATGAAAAGAGCTAATGCAATTGCGGCAATTACCAGAATAATACCTAAAATGGTAGTCAGCATGAAATCACTTGTTGGTGCATTGATTGCGATGCTCCAGCCATTTGTGTTAGGAACCGGTGCGTATGCAAGGAACTTTTTGGTTCCCTTATAACGATAGGTATCAAATCCGGATTCGCCCTTGATCATTTTACCTTCCAAAGAAGCTAATTTCTTAAGGGAAGAATCGGTCTTTGCGTCTTTGGTTGTGTTTTCCTGGTTGATTACGTTTTCTTCATTTTTATGAGCAATCGTTGTGCCTTCTTTATTGATCATGTAGGCAGAACCATTTTTACTAACTTTAATGGTTGAAACAATATTATTTAAGATAGCCGGATCCGGCACAATATAGATTACACCGACTACGTTGGTATCCGGAATTCCGTCTTCCCAGATTGGAGCAGCAATGATGATTGTAAGTTCGCCTGTAATCTTGCTGATCAATGGGTCACTGACAAAGGTATCGCCTTTCATGGCTGCTTTGAAATATTCCCGTTCGGAATAGTCATTGCCATCAAAGATACTGATGCCATCTGTTCCTAAAATGTTACCGCGTTCAAGATCGTAGGTTTTGACTTTTTGGTCAATGATCTCCTTTTTCTGCTTATCTGTTGTTGACGAATCGGCAAAAACAGAATCACAACCTAATTCCGTTACAACATTGGTGTAGGTTTCGAGTTCGTACCCTGCCTTGTTTGCGGCAACCTTTACAGTTTCGGAAAAGGTCTGCTTTAGCAGATTGTTTGTACTCAGATAATTCATTATCACTGCAATTAATCCAAGACAGCCTAAAGAGATAATAAGGAGACGAGATATGGTAGTATTTAACTTCGCCTGAATACCAAATGCATTCTCCTTATTTTTGAAAAAAGAAAAATTCATATTAATACCCCCTATTATTTAGTATTGAGTATATATTAGTATTTTTGTATAAAAATGTCAAATCTTTTGCCCGGTTTTGTGTGAATTTAACGAATATATACTAAAGAATTCTGAAAATATAAGGAAAAACGGTTGTAAAGTGAATGGATTTTATGTATTATGATTACATATCTTATTTTATATTTTTCTTTGACACACTCCTGATCTTAAGGATAGCGAACGAATTGATAATTAAGGATTTTGGAGGTGTCTATTTTATGAATTGGAAACAGATAATTATAATTGTATTGTTCATGATGGGAATGATGACCGCCTGTACAAGGCAGGAGGAGATTTCACTTGAAACAACGACAACAGAGAATTCTTCGAGTGAAGGAATGGTAA
>JBNMIW010000292.1:0-2766 GCA_050873485.1 Lachnospiraceae bacterium
GATTCTTACAGAAGCGGCAAATCAGCTAAGCCGGATGGAGTGGATGGTATTATCCATGTTAAAGCTTGCAAGGATTGAGGCAGGTTCCATTCAATTTGAGTGTAAGGAGATTCCACTTTCCCATGTTTTACTGCAAGTGGAAAATGGAGTCAAACATTTATTAGAAAAGAAACAGCAGAGACTGGTCATAGAAGGAGCTGACGATGTCACACTTCTCTGTGATGGAGACTGGTTGACGGAAGCTTTGATCAATCTGCTTAAGAATGCCTCTGATTATTCCGGCGAGCATGCAAACATCCGGATTCGCGTGGAACATACGAATGCGTATACGAGAATCTATGTAGAAGATGAAGGAATTGGTATTCCGGAAAATGAATTGTCCAATATTTTCAAACGTTTTTACCGGGTACACAATGAAGTGAATCCAAATAGTGTGGGAATCGGACTGCCACTTGCCAAATCCATTGTAGAAGGGATGGAGGGCAGAATTTCGGTAAGAAGTGAGGAAGGAAAAGGAACCTGCTTTTCTTTGACATTTTGTAAGTAGCATAGAAACGATAGTGTATGGTACATTCTGTAGAAAGAATGCACGATATATTCAGAGAATATAGAAAATTGATCCGGACAGGGAGGTGTAGTGAATATATGCAGATATTTGTAGATGCAGATGCGTGTCCGGTGGTGGATATTGTAGAGTATATTGCAGAGAAATATCATATTCCGGTTACGCTGTTGTGTGATACAAACCATGTATTGCAATCGGACTATAGCGAGGTCATTGTTGTGGGTGCCGGAGCAGATGCGGTAGATTATAAACTGATCAGCATTTGTCACACAGGCGATATTGTGGTTTCGCAGGATTACGGCGTAGCTGCCATGGCATTGGGAAAGGGTGCTTATGCCATTCATCAATCCGGTAAATGGTACACTGACGATAATATTGACCGGATGTTGATGGAGAGGCATCTGAATAAAAAGGCGAGAAGAAGCTCACATAAGAATCATGTGAAAGGACCAAGAAAGAGAACATCAGAGGATGATGAAAGATTTGAAAAGTCATTTGAGCAGCTTGTGCTGAAGGCTTTGTCGTAGGGTGTTTTAATCTTACAATATTGTAAGAATTTCTGTCACGGAAATGTAATATTGATCTTATATAATAAAGATATCACAACCAAGTGGTATCTTTTTTTAATACCATTTTAATCGTTAGACGACAATACCTAATTGGCATCGGGTGTGGCGAACTATGTCAGGAATATTGACAGGACAGATGAATTTCCGGTGTTGTGTAGATTGCGGGTGGAAGCTTGTATGTGATAACAAGTGCGATCTTTATGCTGTGGAAGTGAGACTCAGCAAGAATCGAAGCCCTCAAGCTGAGATTTCTTGTGTGTTTGAGGCTCACTGGAACGGTTAGCATAATCGGAGCACGGTTATCATCTACAAGCGCCACCCGCCCATAACACCAGAAATTCATCGTCCCCATTTCTGACATAGTGGGAAAATATTTTAAAGGAGAGAGAAGAGTATGAAAGACTACAAACAGCTTGCCGTCCGTTATCTCAAGATGAATCGTCGACGCAGTCTTGTTACCATTTTTGGTGCCATGATCGCAACGATGGTTATTTACTGTATGTTGAATCTTGGCTGGAGTAAGTTACTGCAATATCGGGAACAGATTCGGGAGCAGGGAGATTACGAGATTGTATTATTTACCAAGACACAACAGCAGATAGAAGCAATTCTTGCAGATGACCGTGTGAAGGATGCGTATGTGGGTTCTTATTATGTGTACGATTATGATAATCCGGTAACCTATGACAATGCGTTATATCTGAATACAAAACAGCCGTATCGGATGGACACCATATTAGAACAGTTAAAGACGGATTATGGTGTGGATGGAGAAGATAATTATGAGTTAGCCATTACATATATGCAGGGGGGAGATGACAATACGGTAGTGATCTTAACCCTGATGATTTTGCTGATCTCCTTTATCTTCGCCATCTTCGGAGTCGGAATTGTAAGAAATTCCATTCAGTTATCTACGTTGGAACAATTGAAGGATTACGGCAATCTCCGGTGTATTGGGGCAACGAAGAAGGAATTGAAAAAGATTGTGTATTGCGAAGGAATGATATTAGAGCTTGTCGGTATGGTATTGGGAATTGCAGCCGGAACGATTGCTAGTTTAGTGATCGGACATTTTGCATTAAAGATAACAGCAGGATTTCATCTGATCCCGATCGTACCGATACTGGTTGCATTTTTGGGAGATCTTTATTTTGCAATGGAGGAAGACTGTAAACTGATCGCCAATATGTCACCGGTCAGTGCGATCCGTGGAGAATACCGGATCCATAAGGAAAAGATCAAGGTAAGAAACAGCTTGCTGTTTGGAAAATTATTTGGAACAGAGGGCGATTATGCCTATAAAAGTATCATGCGTAATCCGGGCAGATTTGCAAAGACGGTATGGTCAATTGGAATTGGTATCGGTGCATTTATTCTGATTATGGGATTTTCATCCGCTATACAGCGGGTAGTCAAAGATCAGGAGAAAATGTGGAAATATTATCATATCGCATATTCGGGTTCTTATGGTCCGGATACAACGTTAGATGAAGCGAGAGAAGGAATTCCGCCTACAAAATATCTGAAAAAGATAGCAGACCTTGACGGTTGTACAGATGCGAAGAAAGTGTATTCTGCTTCGGTATTTCTAAAAGATTACAAGGAATTCTACGGGCATGGAACGGATGA
>JBNMIW010000293.1:0-2764 GCA_050873485.1 Lachnospiraceae bacterium
ACATATCATCACGACAAAGATTGAGCATCATGCAATTCTGCATACAGCACAATACTTAGAGCAACGTGGCTTCGAGGTAACTTACCTGGATGTAGATGAGAATGGATTGGTTAAGCTTGTCCAGTTAAAGGCTGCTATTCGTCCGGATACGATCCTGATCTCTGTTATGTTTGCAAACAATGAGATCGGAACCATTGAGCCAATCAAGGAAATTGGTGAGATTGCGCATGAGCATGGAATCATTTTCCATACGGATGCAGTTCAGGCATATGGTCAGGTGCCAATTGATGTAGATGAGTATCATATTGATATGTTAAGTGCCAGCGGACACAAGTTGAATGGTCCGAAGGGAATCGGATTCTTATATATCCGTACCGGTCTTAAGCTGAGAAGTTTTGTACATGGTGGAGCACAGGAACGTTCCAGACGTGCAGGTACAGAGAACGTAACCGGAATCGTTGGTTTAGCAAAAGCAGTCGAGATCGCATTTGCGACAATGGAAGAAAGAACCAAGAAGGAAACTGCCATGAGAGATCATTTGATCGATCGTCTGCTTGCAGAGGTTCCGTATGCAAGATTAAACGGTCACCGTACGAAGAGACTTCCAAACAATGTGAATATCAGTTTTCAGTTTATTGAAGGCGAGTCTATGCTGATCATGTTAGACATGAAAGGAATCTGTGCATCTTCCGGATCTGCATGTACTTCCGGTTCGTTAGATCCGTCTCATGTATTGCTTGCAATCGGTTTGCCACATGAGATTGCACACGGTTCTTTGCGTATGACGTTAGGTGAAGAAAATACGATGGAAGAGATGGACTATGTCGCAGATCAGATTAAAGAGATCGTAACAAAACTGCGTGCAATGTCTCCGTTATATGAGGACTTTGTGAAGAAGAATAAATAATATAGAATAGAAAATGGAGGAATAATTATGTACAGTGAAAAAGTAATGGATCATTTTACGAATCCAAGAAATATGGGTGAGATAGAGAACGCAAGTGGTGTCGGAACCGTAGGTAATGCAAAGTGCGGAGACATTATGAGAATCTATTTTGATATTGATGAGAACCAGATCATCCGTGATGTAAAATTCAAGACGTTCGGATGTGGTGCTGCGGTTGCAACCAGTTCCATGGCAACCGAGCTTGTGAAGGGCAAGAGTATATATGAAGCTTTAGAGGTTACGAACAAAGCGGTTATGGAAGCATTAGATGGACTTCCACCGGTCAAGGTGCATTGTTCTTTGTTAGCAGAGGAAGCAATTCATGCAGCACTCTGGGATTATTGCGAGAAGAATGGAATTAAGATTGAAGGATTGGCAAAACCAAAGAATGATATCAGTGAAGGGGAAGAAGAAGAGGAGTATTAAACTGATATGAAGAAAAAAGTTGCAGTTGGCATGTCGGGAGGAGTGGATTCTTCGGTAGCAGCCTATCTGTTAAAAGAACAGGGATACGATGTAATTGGTGTAACAATGCAGATCTGGCAGGATGAAGATCCTTTGGCACAGGCAGAAAATGGCGGATGCTGCGGCTTGTCGGCAGTAGATGATGCAAGACGGGTTGCCAACAAATTAGACATTCCTTATTATGTGTTGAATTTCAAAAAGGAATTTAAGGAAAATGTCATTGACTATTTTATGGATGAATATATGCATGCCAGAACTCCGAATCCATGTATTGCGTGTAATAGTTATGTGAAATGGGAAGCGTTGCTTAACCGTGCCAGAGAGTTAGGCTGTGATTATATTGCGACCGGACATTATGCCAGAGTGGTACAGCTTGATAACGGAAGATATGCCTTGAAGAAGTCGGCAACAGACCGCAAGGATCAGACATATGCATTATACAACCTGACTCAGGAGCAATTGTCACATACCCTGATGCCGGTTGGTGAGTATGAGAAAGAACAGATTCGTGAGATTGCGGCTAAGATCGGATTGTTGATCGCAAATAAGCCGGACAGTCAGGAGATCTGTTTCATTCCGGATAATGATTATGCAGGTTACATCGAACGGGAATCCGGTAAGATATTTCCAAAGGGTAATTTTGTGGATTTAGAAGGAAATATACTTGGTACACACAAAGGAATCATCCATTATACGATCGGACAGCGAAAGGGCTTAGGACTTTCCATGGGAAGTCCGGTGTTTGTCGTGGATATCCGTCCGGATACAAATGAGGTTGTAATTGGAAGTAATTTGGATACCTTTCATGACAGTCTCTATGCAAGTAAGGTGAATCTGATGTCGGTTGATTCATTAGAGGGTGAACGGGAAGTGGTTGCAAAGATCCGTTATTCCCATAAAGGAGCACCTTGCCGGATCAGGATGGTTGATGAGGATACAGTGCTTTGCAAGTTTGAAGAACCGGTGCGTGCGATCACGCCGGGACAGGCTGTGGTATTTTATGATGGTGATATTGTACTTGGCGGTGCCGTGATCGATCGGGTTGTAGAATAATGGATTTGCATTTTATGATAAGTGCGTTATAATTGTTAGATACGATTGTCAGTGAATTAGGAGGCGTTAATATGACAAAGATTGACATTATTTCGGGATTTTTAGGAGCTGGAAAGACAACATTGATCAAGAAATTGATCAAAGAAGGCTTTGAAGGCGAGAAGATTGTATTGATTGAGAATGAATTTGGTGAGATCGGAATTGACGGTGGATTCTTAAAGGATGCCGGGGTACAGATCAATGAGATGAATTCCGGTTGTATCTGCTGTTCTTTAGTTGGTGATTTTGGTAAGGCATTAG